>JAYUQI010000205.1:0-3046 GCA_043756805.1 Sphingomonas sp. | reverse complement strand
CAGCTTTTGCTGACCCACGCGCCGGGATGATCCTGGTCGTCGAGCGGCATGACAACATCGCCTTCCTCGTCCGTCCCGTGCGACGGCTCGGCCACATGCGCGCGCGCCTGTTTCTTGCGTTTGCGCAAATTATCGCGGAGCGCAGCCGCAAGTTTCTCAGGATCGGATCGAGCCATAAGCCCGCAATAGCGGCGTCAGCCTTGACCCGTCCACACGCTTTCTTCATAGGCCTGCGTCTATCTGAAAACAGTGCTGCCGTAGCTCAGTGGTAGAGCGCATCCTTGGTAAGGCTGAGGTCCGGAGTTCAATCCTCCGCGGCAGCACCAGTTTTCAGATCAGCCTGCCTTTGCAACCGCACTGATCAGCGCCGGGCCGGCACTATTGGCAAGGTCCGCTGCCTTGAGATCATGACGGAACTGCTGAAGGGCATCAAGCGTCATCGGCACACCGAGCTCAAACCCCTGCAACAAGTCGCATCCTAAAAGTTGCAACAACCGTGCCTGCCAGTCGCTTTCGACGCCCTCAACGACGACTTTCATATCCAGACTATGGCCGAATTCGATGACGGCGCGGATAATCTGTGTTGCCTGCCGCTTTTTCCCGGCATGTTTGAGGAATGATTTGTCGAGCTTCAGGCCATCGAGTTCGAAATGCTGAAGATAGCTGAGCGATGAGTAGCCCGTGCCGAAATCATCGAGGAAGACATTCACGCCGACGTCGCGGAGCTGCGCAATCGACTGGCGTGCCTGGTCGAAGTTCGAGATAAGCACGCCTTCGGTCAATTCGATCGTCAACAGCTCGGGCCGAATATGCGCCGCCAGCATCTTGTCGAAAATGCGCTGCACAAAATCGGGATGTTTGAAGTAAACCGGCGAAATGTTGACTGCGACCGGCACATCCTCGAGCGTCAATATCGCTTCAAATGCGCTCTGGATCGTCCATTCGGTGAGTTCAATGATCTGGCCGCTGTCTTCGGCAATGGGGATCAGCGTCGCGGGCGACACGTCGCCCATCTGGCTCGAGCGCCAGCGCAGCAAGGCTTCGGTGCTGCTCATCGCACCGGTTCGCGCATCGATGATTGGCTGATAATGAAGCGCCAGTTCGTTTTCGATAATGGACCGCCCCAATTCAATGCGGATCGAGCTTTCGAGATTTTGACGATCGCCGAGCACGTCATCGAACATGCGACAGGCCCCACGCGGTGCGCCCTTTGCCTCATACATGGCCGTATCGGCACGACGCAGCAGTTCATGCGCGCCGTCGATCAAGGGGTCACCGACTGCAATGCCCACTGACGCGCCAATATCAACGGGTTTGCCATCGATGACAAAAGCGTGGCTGATGGCTTCGACGACAGCATAGCCGTGATCCTCGGGCTTACGCTGCGTGTCACAAGGGATGATCGCCGCGAATTCATCGCCGCCAAGACGCGCGATGAGTGTTGCCTCGCCAAGCACGGCCTCGGTGCGGCGTGCGACTTCGATCAGCAGCAGGTCGCCGGCCTTGTGCCCCATAGTGTCGTTGACGTCCTTGAACCGGTCAAGATCGAAGAACAGCAACGTCGTCGTGCCGCCCTTGACCGCCAACCCCTCGAGGACCGCATAAAAGGCACTGCGGTTGTAAAGCTGGGTCAGCGGATCGCGGAGCATAAGTTCATGCTGCTCGGCACGGACACGGATCAACTCCTTATGCGCTTCGATCAGACTGCGATGTCGCCACATTGTAGACAATATAGCAGCACCTGTAATGACGCCGACCACGCTACCAAGCGTTGCCGAATGCCCCATAAAGCCTAGCGCTGTCAGGATCAGATAAAGCGGGGCCACAAACGCGACCACGCCGATAGCGCTCGGTAGGTAGCGCATCCATGTCTGCGTTGAAAAATGGTCAAACATTAGTCACGTCCGAACCGCCCATCGCGCGCGATCATGGGTGTGGATGATTGGCCGCGCTGGGGAATTTGATCGAACATCGCGCGCGTGCGATCGGTAAGGCGCTGCTCAGCCAGCGTCTTCTGCGAGTCTAATGTGTCGACCAGCGCGCGCTGTTCGAGATGAACTTTCATCCGGGCGCGCAGGATCGGCAAGCTGATCGGCTTGACCATGTAATCGGTTGCCCCTGCATTGATCGCGGCAACGACCGACATCTCCTCGTCCATCGCGGTGCACATGATCACGGGCAGGCGCGCGCTGTCGTAAAGCTCGCGAATCGCCACCAGCGTATCCATCCCCGAAAGGTCGGGCATCATCCAGTCAAGCAAGACAATGTCGGGCACTTTCTGCGAAATGATCGACAGCGCCTCGCGACCGCTTTCGCAGGTTTCCGTCGCATAGCCGCAGGACTTCAGCCCACGGTCGAGCAGGATGCGATTGTCCTCGATGTCATCGACAATAAGGACGCGCTTCTGGCCTGAACGGCCAAGCTCTGGCTGATATGTTGTCATTGCACCAGCGCCTTCAGATGCTGGGCAATTTCGCGCGGCGATGACGATCCTTTCGCACAAAACACATAGCCGGCATCGACAATGCGCCGATGCTCCTCGAGCGAGATTTCACACGCCGAAAGCACAATGACAGGAATCGAACGCAGCGCTTCGTCGGCAAGCAACGCGTCGATCACCTGGAAGCCGTTGAAATTTGGCATGGCCAAATCAAGCACGATGGCGATTGGCGGCTGCGCCGTCGCCATTGCAAGACCCTGCGCGCCATCGGTTGCACGGCGCGTTGAAAAACCGACCTGCCGCGCGCAGCGATCCACCAGTTCGGCGGCGTCGTCATCATCCTCGATGATCAGGATCTCGCCGCTTGCCTTGGTCCGGTAAACTTCGAGCATGGCGCGCAATTGTGACTCCGTTACAGGCTTGCGGATGTAATCTGTCGCGCCAGCTTCCAGCCCCCGCGCGCGATCGTCATCGACAGTGACAAGAATGACCGGCGTGCTGCCCAGCGCATCAACGGCGCGCAGTTCTTCGAGAATGTCATAGCCCGACCGGCCCGGCATCAATACATCGAGAAGAATGAGATCCGGCTTTTGCTTGCGGGCAATG
>JAYUQI010000204.1:0-8254 GCA_043756805.1 Sphingomonas sp. | reverse complement strand
GCACTGCGCAAGCTCAAGCACCCGAGCCGGTCACGCAAGATGCGAAGCTTCTTAGACCAGTGATTCGATCAGGCGCCGGTGCGCGACGATGGGAATTCGGCTGCGCACATCGTCGACTTGCGCGGGGTCAATGTCACAAAAACCAACGCCCGCCTTGTCACCCATATCGAGCAGCACCTCGCCCCACGGGCCAACCACGAGCGAATGGCCGTAAGTCTCGCGGCCATCCGCATGATGCCCCACCTGCGCCGCTGCAATCACAAAGCAGGCATTCTCGATTGCCCGCGCGCGCATCAGGATATGCCAGTGCGCCTTGCCCGTCGGCACGGTAAACGCCGCTGGGATCGCCAGTACAGTCGCACCCGCCTCGCTCAGTGCCGCATAAAGTGCGGGGAAGCGCAGATCATAACAGATCGACAAGCCGAGCTTGCCGACACCCGTATCCGCCACCACCGCTGTCTTGCCACCCGCATACGCACCCGACTCGCGCCAGCTTTCGCCCGTCGGCAGGTCAACATCGAACAAGTGCATCTTGTCATAGCGCGCAACAACATCGCCCTGCGGATCGATCACGAATGCCCGATTGGCGAACTTGCCGTCGGCCCGGCCCGCATCCACGGCCAGCGATCCGATATGAACCCATATCCTGTGTGCCGCAGCGGCCTTTTGAACGGCTGCCAGCACAATATCCTCGTTATCATGGCGTACCGACGCCCTGGCGCGTTCACGATCCCGGTCAATCAGCCCCGACATTTCAGGTGTGAACAGCATCGCCGCACCACCCGCAGCGGCCTCGGCAACCGCTGCCACGATCACCGTTGCATTCGCCGCCGGATCAATCCCCGACGTCATCTGCAGCAACGCGATCCGCATCAGCCGGCCAGCAGCGCGTCGAGCTCGCCCGCCACGTCGAGCGCGGCCAGGTCATCCGATCCGCCGATATGGCGCTCGCCAATGAATATCTGCGGCACGGTCGTTCGTCCGCCCGACCGCTCGAGCATCACCGCACGGTCCGGCCCGCCCATCGTAATATCATGCTCGTCAAACACCGCGCCCTTGCGGTTCAGCAATGCTATCGCCCGCGCGCAATAGGGGCACATGAATTTGGTGTAGATCTCAATCTTCGGCATGCATAGCTAGGTGCGATCCCTCTGCACGCTTGTCAATCATCGCGAACAACACGCGCCCAGCAAACCAGCGTCACCCGCGCTGCCCCAGCCTTCTTGAGCGCTTTCGCACAGGCATTTGCCGTCGCGCCCGTCGTCAGCACATCGTCGACCAGCAGGATATGCTGACCATCAAGCCGTCCCACGACGTCGAAAGCGCCACGAACCGCACGCCTGCGCTGGTCCGGACCCAGGCCACGCAGCGTTGGCGTCGCCCGCTTGCGCCGCAACATCATTACATAGCAGGCCATCGGTCGCCGCGCCTGCAGGGCATTGGCGATGGCGACCGATTGATTGAACCCGCGCCGCCATATCCGCCAGCGATGCAGCGGCACGGGCACCAGCACCGCCCCTTGGGGCAGCCGATCGGCAAGAACGCTGGCAATCGTCCGCGCCAGTCCCGGCCGACGCGCATGTTTCAGCCGCAGGACGACTCGCTTGGCAATATCGCCATAAGCAACGGCGGCGATCACGGCATCATAATCGGGCGGTGCTGCCATGCAATGTGCGCAGATCAGCCCATCGGAAGTGCCCAGCGGTCGCGAGCAATGCGCACAGCCGGGCGCTGTCAGAAAATCGAGCTGCGCCCAGCATGCGGCGCAAAATCGATGGTCCGCCGCGACAATCGCCGCGCATCCCGGACAGCGCGGCGGCAGCATGAAATCAAGAACAAGGCTGAAGAACCGCACGCCATTCTTGTCGATCCGGTCGATCATCGGCACAAGCACAAAAATGTCGAGCCCCGCACATAATGTCCCCGAAATTTTTGACCGCAACGCGCGGCAATTTCATCGCAGCCGGACAAAAGGCGATGGCTTTTTTGCGGAAACAATGACGTTCGACCTGCTTGATCGGCTCGACAGCGTTCAACGGACGTTTTCAAATGCACTAGTCATCGGACACCAGCCTCTGATCAAGGCAGAACTGGACAAGCGTGGCATAGCCTGCACTGCTTATGTCGGTGACGAGGATCGGCTGGCTAAACCCGATGCGCCGTATGACCTCATCCTGTCCTCGGGCACGCTTGATACGGTCGCCGATTTGCCCGGCGCGCTCCTGCTCATGCGGCGTGCGCTCAAGCCCGACGGGCTGCTGCTTGCCAATTTCGCCGCGGCACCGAGTCTGACGGCGTTGCGGTCAGCCATAGCCGTTGCGGATGCGGGTCACTCGAATGCGGTTGCGCGCATCCATCCCCAAGTCGATGTCCGCTCCGCTGGTGATTTGCTCGTCCGCGCTGGATTCGCACTGCCGGTGGCTGATCTCGATACACTCGATGTTGCCTATTCCAGCCTTGGTCGATTGTTGACCGACCTGCGCGAGGCGGCTGCAACAAATGTGCTTGCGCAGCGCTATGCGGTTTCGCGTCATTGGCTCACTGCGACCGAAGCCGCCTTTGCTGCGCTCGCTGGCGCAGACGGACGAACGCATGAAACACTGAGCTACATCACCCTGACGGCATGGGCGCCAGCGCCAACGCAACCGCAGCCAGCACGACGCGGCAGTGGCGTGACGTCATTGGCCGCTGCGTTGCGCCGACGCGACGATTGAAGCGATCAACGGCAGGTCAGCAGGCGGCATCGACAGCGCATAGAGATCATCGGGCTTCACCCATTGTAGCGCGCTCGCATGAAAGGCCGTGGGCGTTCCGTACCATTCGCGGCAAATATAAAGCAGCATCACGAGATGTGCATCATTCAACGGTTCACTGGCAAAGGTTAATGCGTCGGCAGTCACCACTTCGATACCAAGCTCTTCCTCAAGCTCGCGCGCCAGCGCCGTTTCAGGCGTTTCGCCCGGATCTATCTTTCCACCGGGAAACTCCCACAGACCCGCCATGGAGCCTCCCTCTGGTCTTTGCTGGACAAGCACCCGACCCGATGCATCAATCAAGGCCGCTGCGACGACCATCAGCAGCGGCGTCACACAACCCGATTTACCGAATTTTAGGATTTTCTTAACTCCCGCAACACTAAGCCAAAAAAGCCTTTATCGGCGCATCGGGACTGGGGACAAGCGATGTTGGGACGAATACGTGCTTTTGCGCGGGACAACAGAGGTGCAACTGCCGTTGAATACGGCCTTATTGTTGCGCTCATTTTTATCGCGGTCACCGCCGCGATCGGCAATGCCGCAGGCGCCACCATCAACATGTGGACAAATATCGCCGCGCGCGTGGTCGGCGCATAAAAAACAATCCCGCGCGTTAATACTTTTTCAATAAACGGTGGCTAATTCTGACATTGTTGATTGGGGGTTCTAATCAACCGGGTAGACAGATCTAACAGGAGACCAGTAATGAAGATTCTTCGTAAGCTTATGCGCAACGAAAAGGGTGCCACGGCCATCGAATACGGCCTGATTGCCACTCTCATCGCAATTGCAGCCATCACAGCGATGTCGTCAGTCGGCAGCAAGTTGACCACGACGTTCAACAACGTTGCAACAAACCTGAAAGCCACCTGATCTCATGGCTTCGATTTCGAAGCCATGTTAGCACAGAACAAATCAGGCGGTGGACATTGTCCATCGCCTTTTTTGCATTAATTTATAACGAGGAGCAGGCCATGCGTAATTTTCTGAAATTTCTTCAAAATCAAAAGGGTGCCACAGCCATCGAATATGGCTTGATTGCGACGTTGATTGCGATTGCAGCGATTACTGCAATGGGCAGCGTCGGCGATAAGCTGACCTCCACGTTCAACAACGTCGCGACAAACCTCAAGGCTACGTAAGCGAAGTTTTGAGGCGGTCAGCCGTAAACGACGACCTTTACACGCTGGCCGGGCCGCAATGCGGCCCCGGCTGGTAGTGCGTTAAGCGTCCGAAAACGCTCTGCCTGAAGGGTGGGATACGCCATCCTTGCCGACAACGACGCGACTGTGTCACCCGATCTAACCGTTACAACCTGAATCATGCGCGGTTTTACGGCGGCCGCCTCGGCTGCCGTCATCCGCCGCATGGATTGCGTCAGGCTTGAGAATGGCCCCACGCCCTGCCCCGCCGGCGCAATAATCACGAAATGATAAGCGCGCGTGGCGTCAAATGCGTAAGCGAAAATCGTTACATCGACCTGCCCCGACTGGGTATTGGCGCGCGCTGTTGAATAGGCGGCATTAATGCCGTTCACTTGTGTCGTCTGAACATCGCTCGCAGGGAGCGAGCCTTGCCCACCCGACACGGCAGCAAAAGCCGAAGCGATATAGGCCCGCAAGTCGCCATTATAGGCGGCACCCGTAAACTGCGCCTGTCCGCCGCTGCCGCTGATCGTCACGGCTTGCGACCCGTTCGACATCGCAAAACCGTTGGGGACAGTGAACATCAGCCGCAATTCTGGGTGACGAAAGACTTGTCCATCGACAACGCCCTGCTTGGGATCATCGTCGTAAAGTGTGCCGTTCAGCGCATTCAGAAACAGATCACGGTTACGCACGCCGGGCTTTGTTCCTGTTGCCCTTGCTTTTTGCGCGGCGCGGGTCACGCGGCTTGCCGGATCGGGGTGGCTGCTCGCCCAGGTTGGTGTCGACCGCCCGTCCTGTCCCCGCGACCGCGCATCGAGCGCGGACTGCGCCGCGAGAGACGCCAGCATTGTCGACGATGCCATCGGATCATAGCCAGCCTTTGCCAGATAGGCGACGCCAAGATCATCGGCTTCATATTCCTGACTGCGCGAGAATTTGAGTGTCAGCGCCTGCGCACCAGTGCCGATACCTTTGCTCAACAACTGGCCGATCTGTGAATTGCCGCCGAGCAGCAGCCCGACCCCCAGCTGGCCGAGCGCACCCAAAACGCTGTTGCGCGTCGCCGCGCTCTGCCGCCGCTGCGAATGGCGCGCCGCCACATGGCCAGTCTCGTGCCCCAGAACCGACGCCAGTTCGGCTTCGTCGTTCATCAATCCGAGCAGCTGGCGCGTTACGTAAACATAGCCGCCGGGTATCGCAAAAGCATTATTCACCGGCGAGTTGAGCAACGAAATCGTGAAGTCCGACTGCGCATTCGACAGGCCCGACTGCACCGAAATCTTCTGGCCGACGCGGCGGACATAATCGGCCTGCGACCCGGCATAAAGTCCGCCGAATTCGGCGAGAAGTTCGGGGTGCGCCTTTGATCCGGTCGCCTTGTCAGCTGCGGAAATCGACTGCGGCGCATTCGACTGCGCAAAGCCGAGCGACGTCGGCAATGCCGCCATCATCACAATAGCAGTCGCTTTCACGGTAAACATACGCATTACCCAACTCCTTATACTTATCGACTTCATGCCACAGCCTCGGCGTCGTCCCAAGCCCCGTTACAGGCCACCCATCGCAAGGAACTTGTCACGACGTTGTTGCCGCAACATTGCAGCATCGATCGGCGAAAGCTCGTCAAGCGCGCTGGCAATTGCCATTGCGAGGCTTTTTGCCGCACCCGTCGGGTCGCGCTGTGCGCCGCCCACCGGTTCCGGCACAATTATGTCAACTACGCCCAGCCGCTTTAGATCCTCGGCAGTCACTTTCATCGCTTCGGCCGCATCGGGCGCCCGTTCGCCGCTGCGCCACAGGATCGAGGCGCATCCTTCGGGTGAGATCACCGAATAGACCGCATGTTCGAACATCAGCACCCGGTTGCCCGCCGCAAGCGCAATCGCGCCGCCCGAGCCGCCTTCACCGACAATCGCCGCAATCATCGGGACGCCGAGCGAGAGGCATTGTTCGGTTGACCGGGCGATCGCTTCGGCCTGGCCGCGCTCTTCGGCCTGAACGCCGGGAAATGCCCCCGATGTATCGACAAGCGACACGACAGGCACGCCGAACTTGTCGGCAAGCTGCATCAGACGGATCGCCTTGCGGTATCCTTCGGGCTTGCCCATGCCGAAATTATGGCGAAGGCGGCTGGCGGTATCATTGCCCTTCTCATGACCAATAACCATCACCCGGCGGCCACTGAGCCGCGCGAAGCCGCCCAATATTGCCTGATCGTCGCCAAACGCACGGTCCCCGGCGAGCGGCATGAAATCGGTAAACATCGCAGCAACATAGTCGCCGAAATGCGGGCGCTCGGGATGGCGCGCCACCTGCGTCTTCTGCCACGGCGTCAACCGCGCATAGGTATCGCGCAGCAGCTTGTCGGCGCGCGCTTCGGTGCGCATGATTTCATCGGAAATCTCGGTGCCATCGCTGGCGTCGCGCAATTCGGTTATGCGCGCCACGAGTTCGGCAACTGGCTTTTCGAAGTCAAGATAGGCTGTCATCGCCGCACGACTAGGTCGCAGGGTGATCCGCGTCAACGCGTGCGGCATCGGACCGCGCCAAATCAGAAAGCGGATGCCGCGTCGTGACCAGTTCGATCAGATGGGCCGTTTGGACGTGCGTATAGATTTCGGTCGTTGCGATGTCGGCATGGCCAAGCATCGTCTGCAACGCGCGTAGACCAGCGCCGCCTTCGAGCAGGTGCGTCGCAAAGGCATGACGCAGAACATGCGGACTGATCCGCTCGGGCGGAATGCCCGCTTCTGCCGCCAGGTCTCTCAGAAGCTGAAACAACCGGACCCGGCTCAGGTGCGATTTACCCGACGGGAAAAGCCACGGGTCTGCGCCGGTGCGGACCACCGCCCAGACTGCCACGGCCTTGCGGGCTCGGTCCGACACCGGGACCAGCCGCTCGCGCCCGCCCTTCCCTTTCAGAATCGTAAAAGGCCGGTCCAACGCAATCGCGCGCCTGTCGAGTGAAACCAGTTCAGTCGCGCGGAGACCCGAGCCATACAACAGCTCAACCAGCGCGGATAAACGCAAATCGGCCGGACGCGCCGCATTCCGTTCGATCCGGTCAGCCAGCACGGCGAATAACCGGCCCACATCATCATGATCGAGCGTGCGCGGCAATCGACGCGCGGTGCCCGGGCGCGGCAAAGCGTGCGACGGGTCATCCGTGCGGTGCCCTTCGTCCATCAGAAACCCGAAAAACCGTCGGCATGATGCAGCTTTGCGAGCAACGCTTGCCCGTGCCAGCGCCTGCCACTCGGTTGCGAGGCGGGACACGTCGACCGATCCTGCGCGCGCCAGTTGGCCGTCGAGAAACACGGATGACAGCGTCAGGTCCGAGCGATAGGCGCTCAATGTGTTGCGCGCAGCCCCCGTTTCCGCTGCCAGCATCGCGAGGAATGCCTCGATCAGCGGCGCGTCTTGCGTCACGACCGGGCAAGTGCCTCGGCAGCGATCATCCGCGCTTCGGGCTCCAGCCCCACGCGGCGCAGCGCATCGACAATCCGGAACAGATGCGCAGGCGGCACATAAGCCCAGCCATTGGTCTGCATCCCCACCGCGCAGAGTAACGCAACGGTGCCCGGCTGTCGCGCCAGTACGGCACGATCAAGCGCCTGCGTCCAAGAGCTTTGCTGCCCGATGGGCACAGCTGTCGACTCGGCCAGCCCGTCCAGCGCATCGCGTGGCAAGCGTCCCAAGCCGGCGAGCCCGGCAAAGAAAAATTGTCGGCGCAGGTCATTACCGTCGCCAAACCCGCGCACATCGCCCGCGCTTACGGTAACATCAGGCCTCGGTGCGCCGACCGCGATCATGGCCCAGCCAAGGCTGCCGCTATCCGCAGCTTTAGCCCAGCCTGCCGCCTGAACGTCGAGCCCTGCCGACATCATCGCGGCGACCAGCGCGTCGACATCGCCCGCACCGACGGCTGCATCCGTCGGGATCATCGCTGCAGCGCGCGCCGTCAATATCTGGCGTGCATAAGGTTGAAATGCATCGCCCGACGGCGCCCAGAGCTTGCGCAGCGCGGTCAAGCGCGCTGCTGGTTCGCCCGAATATGCTGCGCGCAGATCATTGGCCACTGTGCCGCCGCGATCCGCGGGGTCCGCCGCATCATAGATTGACCCGTAAAGATCGACGAGCGCCGCGCTGGAAAAGACGCCCAGCGTTGCCGCACGATCCGCAAACCCTGTTCGGGCGCCGGGCTCACTCAAGGGCGCGCGCGCTGCCCACGCCTGAACCTGCGGCCCGACGGTGCCGAACAGCGGCATCGGAATCTGGACACCGGTTGCCGCTGCCAGACCGAAACGCCACGCGGTCAGCTTTTGCACGTCATCCCACTGGATCGTGATG
>JAYUQI010000203.1:0-8319 GCA_043756805.1 Sphingomonas sp. | reverse complement strand
CTAAAACTACCGGCGGGTAATGAAACGCGTGCCACGGTCAACGATCTGCTCTCGCACCGGCTTGGCGTCACGCGCAATGCGTTCGACCGCAATCTCGAGGCGGGGTCGGACCCTCGCACGCTACGCCCGATGCTGGCGAAACTGTCGCAGCTTTGCGCACCTGGCCAATGTCATGCGTACCAGAATGTTGCTTTCGACGCGGCGACCGAAATCGTCCAGAACGTCACCGGGCGTCCCTATAAGCAGGTTGTCGCGCAGCGCCTGTTCACGCCACTGGGCATGACCGATGCCAGCATCAGTCGCGCTGGTCTGATTGCCTCTAAAAGCTGGGCGCAACCGCATGTCGGACGGCGCACCGTGAGCGTGAACGATAATTATTACCGCGTGCCCGCCGCCGGGGGCGTAAATTCGTCGATCCTCGATCTTGCGCGCTGGATGCAGGCCCAGATGGGTGCCGCACCGCAGGTCGTGCCGCAAAATGTGCTTGACCGCATCCACCAGCCACGCGTCAGCACTGATCGGCGCCGTGGCATGTTCAACCAGGCGATGGGCACGTCGCAATATGCGCTGGGCTGGCGCGACTATAATTATCGCGGCCACCGCCTGATCGGTCATCAGGGCGCCGTCATGGGCTATCGGGCCACGGTCTTGTTCGATCCGGTGAAACAGTCGGGGATCGCACTCTTGTGGAATTCACAAAGCGGGCGCCCGGTCGGCATACAGCTTGAAATGCTCGACCGGCTTTACGGTTTTCAGCGGCAGGATTGGCTCGGCCTCGACAAGGTTCAGCCAGTGCAGGATGCTGACGAAGCAACGGGCTAGACCGCCTGGTTTCCATAGCTAAAAGACGGCATGAAATGGATTCTTGCTGTTCTCGCCGTGATCGCTGCAATCGCTGCGTTCCTCTACACACGCTCGGGTCCGGCGCTGCTCGACGGCCTTGATCGCGTCTGGCCAGGTGCTGATGCGACGCAAGTTGCCGAGGCCGTCCCGTTCGGCAAGCACGGTCAGACTCTCAACATCTGGCGCAATGGCGATACCAAAGCAGCGCCGGTCCTGATCTTTTAATATGGCGGCGGCTGGGTAAAGGGCAGTGCCGACGATTATGGCTGGGCGGCGCGCGCCTATGCGGCAAAGGGGTTTCTTGTCGTTGTTCCCGATTATCGCAAAGTGCCCCAGGTGCGCTTTCCGGCATTCGTTCAGGACGCGGCCGACGCCGTAAAATGGACGCAGGACAATATTGTCAAATATGGCGGCGATCCGAACCGCATTGCGATTGCCGGCCACTCCGCTGGTGCGCACTCGGTGGCGATGTTGACGCTAGATCCTCAGTGGCTGGCAGCAGCAGGTGCGCCAGGCGCCGTAAAGGCAGCGGTCGGCTTATCCGGCCCCTATGATTTTTATCCGTTCACGGGGCGCGCGGTTAAGGCAATGGGACAATGGCCGAAGCCCGCTGAAACGCAGCCGCTGAATTTTGCCCGCAAAGATGCGCCACCGATGATGCTGGTCATAGGGACCGCCGACACGACCGTGAGGCCAAAGAATGCGCGCAACCTGTTCAAGCGGCTGACCGACGCTGGTGCGGTTGTAGTTGAAAAGGAATATCCCGGCCTCGGCCATGAAGATGTCGCGATGGCGCTATCGCTCCCTTTCCGCGGCAAGGCGCCGGTGCTCGACGACAGCAGCGCGTTCCTGATGACGCATCTGGAGGTGAAGAAATGACCTACACCCTGATCACCGCGAACCGGAACTATTCGAGCTGGAGCCTGCGCCCGTGGGTCTTGATGAAAGCACTCGGCATCGCTTTCGAGGACCGGATCGAGCCGTTTTCGCAAGACAGCAATTATGAATCGTTCCGTAAATTCTCGCCAACGGGCCAAGTGCCCTGCCTGATCGACGACGGGGTGACGATCTGGGACTCACTCGGCATCACGATGTATCTCGCTGATCGCCATGACAGCGTCTGGCCAACCGATCCCGCTGCTCGCGCTTGGGCCATGTGCGCGGTTGCCGAAATGCATGGCGGATTTTCGGCGCTTCGGGGTGATTGCACGATGAACGTCGGCGTCCGCGTCAAGCCCAATCCGATGCGCCCCGCTCTTGTCCGCGATGTCGCGCGTATTGCCGAATTGTGGGCTGAAGGGTTGAGCAAGTTCGGCGGGCCGTTCCTTGCCGGACCTGCATTTACGGCCGCCGACGCGTTCTTTGCCCCCGTCGCTTATCGCGTCCGCACCTATGGTCTGGATGTCGGTCCGGCGGGGCAGGCGTGGGTCGACATGATCCTCTCCCTCCCCGCCATGCAGCAGTGGGAAGCCGAAGCCCTCGCCGAAAGCTGGCGCGAAGTGGGGCATGAAGCGGAACTCGCCGCCTGTGGGAGCATCACGGCAGATTACCGAACGGGTTGATTGCCGCGCGCATCCGGCTCTAAGACAAGCGCATGGCCAGCAGACCGCGCACACTTTACGAAAAAATTTGGGACGATCATGTCGTTGATCGCCGCGATGATGGGACGTGCATCGTCTATATCGACCGGCATCTGGTCCATGAAGTGACAAGCCCGCAGGCATTCGAAGGGTTGCGGCGCGAGGGGCGTCCCGTTCGGCGTCCCGATCTGACGCTTGCCGTGCCCGACCATAATCTGCCGACGACCCCGCGCATTGATGCGGCAGGCAAACGCATTGCCATCGCCGATCCCGAAAGCGCGCAGCAGCTGGCGATGCTGGAATCGAACGTCGCCGAATTCGGTGTCCCCTATATCGATTCGACGGCGGACCGGCAGGGCATTGTCCACGTCGTCGGCCCCGAACAAGGATTTACCCTGCCCGGCACAACGCTCGTCTGCGGTGACAGCCACACGGCGTCGCACGGTGCGCTGGGCGCCCTCGCCTTCGGCATCGGCACGAGCGAAGTCGAACATGTCCTCGCAACGCAGACGCTCCAGCTTGCACCCTCCAAAACGATGGAAGTGCGCGTTGACGGGACGCTGGGCTTCGGCGTCAGCGCCAAAGATGTCGTTCTCGCCATCATCGGCAAAATCGGCGCGGCGGGCGGGACCGGCTATGTCATCGAATTCACCGGATCGGTCATCCGCGACTTGAGTATCGAAGGCCGCCTGACCGTCAGCAACATGGCAATCGAAGGCGGTGCGCGGTCGGGCCTCATCGCGCCCGACGACAAGACTATAGAATATCTGAGGGGTCGCCCGATGGCCCCAACGGGCGCGGATTGGGACGCCGCCGTCGCTTACTGGCGCACATTGCCGAGCGATTCGAACGCCGTCTTCGACAAGACCGTGATCCTCGACGCCGCCGACATCGGCCCCAACGTCACCTGGGGGACGAGCCCCGAAGATGTTGTGGCGATCACCGGCACTGTCCCCGACCCGATGAGCTTTGCCGACCCCGGCAAACAGGAAGCCGCCGCGAAATCGCTCGCTTATATGGGGCTGACTCCGGGCATGCGGATGCAGGACGTCGCGGTCGAAAACATCTTCATCGGCAGCTGCACCAACAGCCGCATCGAAGACCTCCGCGCCGCTGCTGCTGTTATCAAGGGGCGGCACAAGGCAGCAGGCGTGAAATGGGCCATCGTCGTGCCGGGATCGGGATTGGTGAAAGCCCAAGCCGAAGCCGAAGGCCTCGACCGCATCTTCATCGACGCCGGGTTGGAATGGCGCGAACCCGGCTGCTCGGCGTGCCTGGGCATGAACCCCGACAAAGTGCCAGCGGGCGAACGATGCGCGTCGACCAGCAACCGTAATTTCGTCGGCCGGCAAGGACCGGGGGCAAGAACGCATTTGGTTTCGCCCGCGATGGCAGCAGCAGCTGCGGTGACGGGGCGGCTTACTGATGTGCGGGAGTTGATGGCGTAAATGTTGCCGAACGCTGATCAATGGAAACGATGGTCCTTGCCATCGAAGTACGCTTTGGTTGGCTTGATTTTAAGTCTGATAGGAATATTGATCGCTCTCCCATCGTTGGCGCCTGAGGCAACTACAAAAGTTCAACGCTTCGCTCTATTCAACGAGTTGTTCTCGAACAATGAGACCCTCGCTGTTTGCGTTGAGCAGCCACAATGTGCCTCCTCCACTTTGAGTTATTCGGTCACACGACAAGCGTTTGACGAACATTTCGAAGAGATTGCGAGCGAAGCATATGGAGAGGAAACTCACCTTGTTGAAATAGTCGCTTCATTGAACAGGGCTAGTCGGCAAGGCACCATCTTGCGGTCCGAGGCTCGTACTCTCCGCTTTCAAAATCTCTTCTTGATATGGTATCTTCAGCCAAACTGGGAAAAGAAGCTAAGCGATCGCGAACGCAACTCGTTCACATGGCGTCTTCCGATTAAGGACTGTGTGAATGATGGAAGCACCTTTGTAGTATATGATGGCAAACCGGTAACGTGCTTTCTCGATTATCTCGGCTATCTCGATTAAACATATCCCATTGACATATCCCACGTCTGCACCTACCCTTCGCCTCATGAACGCCCACTCCAAAATCCAGCGCACCGCCGCCCTGTTCAAATCCAACCGCAGCCAGGCGGTGCGGATACCCAAGGACATGGAATTTCCGGAAGGGGTAAAGCGCGTTGTCGTCAGCAAAGACGGCGACAGAATTGTCATATCGCCCGTTAAATATTCCTGGGATGATTTCTTTGATCGGCCCCCATGTCCCGATTTTCCCGAGCGCGGGCCACAAGGCGAACATGAGGTGCGCGAGAGCTTTTGATGCTTCATGCCATGCTCGACACCAATGTGTGCGTCCGGGCGCTGCGCGATAAGCCAATGGGTTTTCGAGACCGCTTTCGGTCAGAGACTGGTTCGCTCGCCATCTCGACAATTGTGCTTTTTGAATTGCACCACGGAGTCGTCAAGTCGCAGCAACCCAAACTTCACCGCGAAGAATTGGAAGCGTTTTTGGCACGATTGATCATCTTGCCATTCGATGGTGAAGCTGCGGAACATGCGGGTCACATCAAGGCAGTTTTGGAACGCAAAGGCCAGATTATCGGCCCCAACGACATCCTGATCGCTGGCCATGCGCGAAGCCTTGAGCTAAAACTCATTACAGGCAACCTCGGCGAATTTACCCGCGTCGATAGCCTGTGTTGCGAGGATTGGCTGGCATGACTTCGACAACAATCTTCGTCCTCAACGGCCCCAACCTCAACCTGCTCGGCACGCGCGAGCCGACGATTTACGGGTCGGATACGCTTGACGATATTGCCGGGCGGCTGGAGGATCAGGCGCGCCCGCTGGGCCTGACCATCGATATGCGTCAATCGAACCATGAGGGGCATCTGATCGACTGGTTGCACGAGGCCAATACGGTGGGTGCAAAGGCCGTGCTTCTCAACGCAGGCGGATACACGCACACATCGATTGCGATCCATGACGCGATCAAATCGATCACAGTGCCAGTCATCGAAGTGCACCTGTCTGATCCGCATAAGCGCGAGGAATTCCGGCATTTGAGCTATGTCGGGATGGCGGCGCACAGCTGTTTTGCGGGGCACGGTGCCGCGAGTTACACGCTGGCGCTGGACGCGGCGGCCAAGCTCTGACATTTGGGCTGCAAATGAAACGGGGGTCCATCATGGCCGATAACAAAAGCGCGATGCAGGTTGATGCCGCGCTGGTCCGGCAGCTTGCCGAGCTGCTCGACGAAACACATCTGACCGAAATCGAAGTGCAGGATGGCGAGCGCAAAATTCGTGTTGCGCGGACGGTAGCCGCGATTGCGGCAACCGCGGCTACAGTTGCCGCCCCGACCCCGGCCGCACCAGTTGCGGAGGCTCCCGCTGCCCCTGCGCCGTCCAGTGCCAATGCGATCAAGTCCCCCATGGTCGGGACGGTCTTTCTCGCTGCCGAACCCGGCGCAAAACCCTTTGCCGGCGTCGGCGATACAGTGAGCGAGGGGCAAACGCTCGTCATTATCGAAGCGATGAAAGTCATGAACCCCATCGCCGCCCCTCGCGCGGGCAAAGTGACGCAAGTGATGGTCGCAAACGGCCAGCCGGTCGAATTTGACCAACCTTTATTGGTCATCGAATGACAATCGAAAAGCTGTTGATCGCCAATCGCGGCGAGATTGCGCTGCGCATTCATCGCGCGTGTCATGAATTGGGGATCAAAACGGTTGCAGTGCACTCGACGGCAGATGCCGACGCGATGCACGTCCGCCTTGCCGACGAAGCCATCTGCATCGGCCCGCCCGCCGCTGCCGACAGTTATCTGAACATTCCGGCGATCATCTCGGCGGCGGAAATCAGCGGCGCGGACGCGATCCATCCTGGCTATGGTTTTTTGAGCGAGAACGCGAAATTCGCCGACATTGTCGAAGAACATGACATCATCTTTGTCGGCCCCAAGCCCGACCATATCCGCACAATGGGCGATAAGGTCGAAGCAAAGCGGACGGCGGGCAAGCTCGGCCTTCCGCTCGTCCCCGGTTCTGACGGCGCGGTAACCGAAATCGCCGACGGCAAGCGCATTGCCAGCGAAATCGGGTATCCGGTCATCGTCAAAGCTGCGAGCGGCGGCGGCGGGCGAGGCATGAAGGTTGTCACAAACGCCGACGATCTCGAAAGCCTGATGAGTCAGGCGCGTACCGAAGCCAAAGCAGCGTTCGGCGATGACACTGTCTATATCGAAAAATATCTCGGTAATCCGCGTCACATCGAATTTCAGATATTCGGCGACGGCGACGGCAACGCCGTCCATCTCGGCGAGCGTGATTGCTCGCTTCAGCGGCGGCATCAGAAAGTCCTTGAAGAAGCGCCCTCCCCGATCATATCGGCATCCGAGCGCGCGCGCATGGGCGGCATCGTGTCAAAAGCGATGGCGGACATGGGCTACCGCGGTGCCGGAACGATCGAGTTCCTGTGGGAAGACGGCGAATTCTACTTTATCGAAATGAACACCCGGCTTCAGGTCGAACATCCGGTGACTGAAATGATCACGGGTATTGATCTGGTCCGCGAGCAAATCCGCGTCGCCGAAGGCAAACCACTTTCAGTAACGCAGGACGAAATCGAGTTCGTTGGCCACGCCATCGAATGCCGGATCAATGCCGAAGACCCCAAAACCTTCGCGCCATCCCCCGGCCAGGTTACCTATTTTCACGCCCCCGGCGGGATGCATGTCCGTTTCGATAGCGGGCTTTATGCGGGCTACAGAATTCCTCCCTATTACGACAGCATGATCGGCAAGCTGATTGTTTACGGAAAGACCCGCGAAGCTGCGATGATGCGCCTGCGCCGCGCACTCGAGGAAACCGTGATTGAAGGCGTCAAGACAACGATCCCGCTGCATCAGGCGCTGTTGAACGAGCCTGACATTCAAAATGGTGCCTACACAATCAAATGGCTCGAGGATTGGCTGGCACGCGAAGCAGGAAGCAGAACCGGTTGACCTAGTTTCGACTTTTCGATTATTATCGAATTATGAAACTAGATTCAGTTGTTGCATCACTTTCAGCACTTGCCCAAGAACATCGTCTCGCTGCTTACCGCTATCTCGTGCAATGCGGTGCAGATGGTGCACCGGCGGGTGCGATTGCCGAAAGCTTGGACATTCCGGCCTCCTCGCTGTCCTTTCACCTCGCTCATCTCGAGCGCTCTGGTCTCATCATCCGTGTCCGCAAAAGCAGGTCGCTGATCTACTCGGCCGACTTCACAGCGATGAACGCCCTGATCGGCTATCTATTGGAAAACTGCTGCGGCGGCACGGCGTGCGATACGGCCACCGATGAAAAGGGGCGCGCGGCGTGAAAAAAATCCTGGCCGCCGAAGCCATCGGCACGATGCTGCTTGTTGCAACCGTCATCGGTTCAGGGATCATGGCAGAGCGGCTGGCGGGCAGAAATGATGCAGTGGCGCTGCTCGGCAACACAGCGGCAACTTCGGGCGTTCTCTACGTCCTGATCAGCCTGCTCGGTCCGATCTCAGGCGCGCAGTTCAACCCAGTCGTTACGCTGCTGCTATCCAGCGGTTGGCAACGCGGAGCCATCATTGCAGTCCAGGTCGTTGCAGCGGTCGCCGGAACGATACTGGCGCACGCCATGTTCGGGCATCCCCTCATCGAAGCGGGCATCAAAGGGCGAACCGGGCCGCCAATCTGGCTCGGCGAGGTCGTCGCAACATTCGGGTTGTTGATCACGATCCGCTTGGGCGCGCATCATCGACCCGATGCCCTGCCCGCTTTGGTCGCTGCGTGGATCGTTGCGGGCTATTGGTTCACATCATCGACCAGTTTCGCCAATCCCGCCGTCACGCTGGCGCGGGCGTTGACCGATAGTTTCGCCGGCATCCGCTTGG
>JAYUQI010000202.1:0-3067 GCA_043756805.1 Sphingomonas sp. | reverse complement strand
CCGGCAGCGTCGCGGGCGGCGGCACGTTGACTGAATCAAGATATTGCGCGGTCACGGTCATCGCGTCGCCTTCGTTTTCCCAAAGGTGGGCGACGAGCGTGCGCGTCTGGTTGAGCAGCATCGTGCCCGACACGATGGCAAGGTAAATCCCGAACGCACGCCACGGTATCACGCCACCGATGACCAGCGCAATCAGCGTGATTGACCACAGGCTCGCACCGGTTTCCTGCCAGAACCATTGCCGTGCCAGCTCACCCTCCGGTGCGCGGCGGCGAAACTTCGGATTGATCTGAAGCCCCGAAAACTGACCCACAACAAGGCGGCGGAGCGGCGGGATTGCCAGCGACAGCGGCGTCAGCACCGCAAACCGCACCAGCAACGCAACCGGCGCCAGCGCTGCGGTCACAACGAACAGCGGTAGTGTCCAAGGCTTCATGAGCGCGAGCGGCAGATATTCGGGATCCTCGACCGTGCCGTAACGCGTGCGATTGTGGTGAAGGTTGTGCACCCCTTCATACATGAACGACGGCACGAGCAGCGGGACGCCGACAATCGCGTTCCAGCCGAAGCGGAACCACGGCAATTCGCGGTGGCGGATATGCGTCAATTCGTGAATGAAGCTGCCTGCGCGATAGAGCGCAAGGATCGCGACGAGCGCCGCTGCAACAGCCCAGATGCCTGAAAGCAGGATCGCGCCTGCCAGCCCCGCATAACCAAGCACGGCCGACCCCAGAAAATCGCTCCAGTACACCAACGGCCGCGCCACATTGATATCGCGTGTCAGTTCCGCTGCTGTCCGCAACATCGCAACGTCATCAGCAACGCGCGCGCGAGCAGGCTGCACTGCTGCGGGGGCCAACGGTCCGCTGTCGGACCGATCAAGGGAAAATGCACTGTCCATCGTTCGTCTGATGCTGCTAAATAGGAGCGGAGCCGTTACTTTACCACCCCATGCCAATCCACGGAGGACGTTTGACCACAATCCGCCCCGTCATCACGAAGGCCGACCGCAAGGCCTTCGTCGATCTGCCCTACCGGCTTTACGCCAATGATCCCAATTGGGTGCCGCCGCTGAAGGATGAAGTCCACGCGCTGATTACGCCGGGCAAGAACCCGTGGTTCGACCATGGCGAAGCACAGCTGTTTCTGGCCGAAGCCGCCGGGCGGGTGACCGGGCGGATTTCCGCCCATATCGATCATCTCGCGCTCGCCCAGCCGCCCGAGCAGGGGATGGGGCCGGGCACGGGGAATTGGGGGCTGCTCGAAGCCGAGGACGCCGCGACCACAACGGCGTTGATTGCAAAAGCCGAAGATTGGCTTCGCGCCAAGGCGATGACGCGCGTCCTTGCGCCGTTGAGCATTTGCATGTGGGATGAGCCCGGCCTGCTGGTGAAGGGATTTGATCATCCGCCCACGGTCATGATGGGTCACAATAGTGCCGCCTATGAAGCGTGGATCGAAAGCGCCGGATATAAAGGCGTCAAAGATCTGCTGACCTATGAAATTCCGATCACGGTCGAGTTTCCGCCACTGGTGCAGCGCATTATCCAATCGGGCGAACGCAATCCGCGCATTGTCATCCGCCATGTCGACAAGAGCCGTTTCGATCAGGAAGCAGCGCTCATCCTTGGCATCCTCAACGATGCCTGGAGTGGCAATTGGGGCTTCGTACCGATCACCGACAGCGAGATTGCGCATGTCGGCAAGAAGCTCAAACCCATCGTCTACGAAGACCTGATCCGCGTCGCCGAAGTCGATGGCGAGCCCGTTGCGTTCATGATCACCCTGCCCGATCTGAATGAGAAGTTGATTGGTTATGGCGGCAGCCTGTTTCCGTTCAATTGGGCAAAGCTGCTCTGGTGGCTGCGCGCACCGAAAGTCAGGACGATGCGCGTGCCGCTGATGGGCGTGCTTCAGAAACTCCAGTCGACGCGCCTTGCCAGCCAGCTCGCGCTGATGCTCGTCGAATTTACCCGCCGCGATGCGACCGTAAAATATGGCGCGAGTCGCGGCGAATTCGGCTGGGTGCTCGACGACAATGGCCCGATGCGGTCGGTCGGCGAAGCGATCAATGGCGAAATCAACAAAGTCTACCGCATTTATGAAAAGGCGCTGTGACGGCTATTCAGCGCCGAAGTTCAGGCGTCGGGCGACATTATAGTCCATGATCGCGACCACGAAATAGCTGAGCGCGCGGCGCAGCTTTGCCGTCCATGTGCGCCACCCGGTATAGTCGGGAAGATATTGCTCGACCGAAGCGCCGATCTCGCCGTCGATATAGGCGCGGACATGCGCGGCAAAGGCGGCATTATCGACGCGGAGCATGACTTCGAGATTGAGGAATAAACTGCGCATATCGAAATTGGCGCTGCCGATATAAACGAGGTCATCAATCAGGATCAGCTTGGTATGCAGCCGCGAGGGCGCATATTCGAAGATGCGGACGCCTTTTCGCAGCAGCCCCGGATAAGTGAATCGCGCCGCGCCGATGGTCGCCATATTATCGGTTTTCGACGCCGTCACGATCCGCGCCTCGCCGCGTTGACCGATGCGGTCGAGGCGGCGGAGCATCGCCGGGTTGGGCGCGAAATAGGCAGCGATCATCGACAGGCTTTTGGCGGTCATCATATCGTCGCGCACGCTGCGCGCCCACGGCGACAGCCGCCGCACCGGCCCGCCGAGCAGCCAGCGCGTATTGCCCGCCGGATTGCTCCAGTCGCGCAGCGCTTTGCGCAAGTCACGCATTTTGGCCTTGGGGCGCTTGGTCCAGCGCTGCAGCGTATCGAAATAGCCCGACAGCCGCTTGGCGGCTTCGCCTTCGACCATCAGGCCGAGATCACGCCACGCCTTTTCGCCTGCGCTCGCGAAATAATCCACCGCGACATTGAACCCGCCGACAATCGCGCGCGCATCATCGGCAAGCGCCATCTTTTGATGGTTGCGCAGCAAATAGCGCCGTCCCCAGCGCGGGTGGAAAGCGCAGACGTCGATCCCGGCGGCAGTCAGCGGCATGAAGAATGCGTCATGGGTCGACGAATCGCTGCCAAAGCCGTCGACGATAAGAGCG
>JAYUQI010000201.1:0-8336 GCA_043756805.1 Sphingomonas sp. | reverse complement strand
GCCAATTCAAAGGTGTTGGCCCCATCCTTTTCGAACGAAATCCTGAATTGGAGCGAGTCACATTGTTTGTTGTTTTTACAGCCATAGAAATAAATATCGAAATCATACCCTGACGCGCTACTCGAGATTTTCGGATCGCCTTCGCTATCCTTGTCCAGCTTTGCCTTGTAACCGGTTTGCTGAAGCGCTGCGACGACCGTTGCCGGATCGCTTGCACAGATCAGCCCCTTCCCGCAGGGTCCGGAGTCAGCAGCAACCGCAGGCGTTGCCGCAAGAAGCGATATAATCAAAGCATTTCGAAACACGGCGTTCCCCAATTTGTGGTGATGATAACGCTGCCTTGTCAATTTGGATTTGACAAGCATCGTTCTTGCAATGTTCTCCTTATTGCGTAAGATTGGCTATGAGCTTCCCCCGCCCCCATCGCGGCGCAACGCATAACCGCACCAGCAATCGCTTCAACCTTCCCGACCGGATTGATGACGGCGACTGGCTCGATGATCGCGTCCTGGTCGATGACATACTGCCTCCTGTGCGCACCAGCGTCACTATCGAGCGCCCGAAAACGATCATCACACGCAATAAATCGCCAGACATTCCTTTTGACCGCTCGATCAATGCCTATCGCGGATGCGAACACGGCTGCATTTATTGCTTTGCGCGGCCAACACATGCGTTCCACGACCTGTCGCCCGGGATTGATTTCGAAACCAGGCTCTTCGCCAAGCCCGATGCCGCCGCGCTGCTTCGCGCCGAACTCATGAAGCCATCCTATCGTCCTGCGCCACTTGCGATGGGCACCAATACCGATCCCTATCAACCCATCGAGCGCAATTGGCGGATTACGCGGGCTTGTATCGAAGTGTTGGCCGAAACCGATCATCCATTGATGATCACGACGAAATCCGACCGTGTCCTTCGCGACATTGACTTGCTCAGCCCGATGGCAGCAAAGGGACTGGTCAGCGTCATGATTTCGGTCACCTCGCTCGATCCCAAAATCACAATGACGCTCGAACCTCGCGCACCGACGCCCTCCCGGCGGATTGCGGCGATCAAGGCGCTGTCAGCAGCGGGCATCCCCGTTCAGGTTTCAATTTCGCCGCTGATCCCGGCGATCACCGATCATGAAACCGAAGCGATCCTCCAAGCCGCAGCCGAAGCAGGCGCCCGCTCAGCGTCATTCATTCCCGTCCGCTTGCCCTATGAGGTCGCCCCGCTCTTCCGCGCGTGGCTCGAAGTGCATTACCCCGATCGCGCCAGCAAAGTCATGGGCATCATCCAGTCGATCCGTGGCGACGGGCGCGACAATGATCCGAACTTCGGCACACGGATGCGCGGGTCCGGCCCCTGGTATGACCTCATGCGCGCCCGTTTCCTCATCGCCTGCCGCAAGCACGGTCTCAACAAAACGCGCCTGACGCTGCGCACTGACCTGTTCCGCCCGCCCGAGGGCGCGCAGCGACGGCTGCTCTGACAACCCGTTTCGCGGTTTCGCAAAGCGTGGTATTGTCTGACTGAGAGCAAGGAGGCGGTGATGCCGGATGGGCTTCTAACAACAGTTAGCGACCTCGCGAAAGGGGGGTATGCCGGCGTTGGCATAATCGTCTTTCTGCTGCTTTTCATCCTACTCCTGCGGGGAAAGCCTGCCGATGCCGCATCAGCGAAACTGCACAACCGGTTCCTGACCTGGGGTGTTTCGTTCGCCGTGTTCAGCGGCATCTTATCGATTGCCGTACTCTTGCTGACGCCAAGGCCCATCGCCGCAGGACCACAAAAGCTGATCATGACATTTGCCCCGGATTTCGACACCGAAAAACTGCCCAACCCGCGCATCAAGCTGTCCGATGGCCGGACGGTCGGCCCTGATAAGGAATTTGTTTCGCCGGGTGGCATGATCAATATCAGCGTGGGCGACGCGCTTAATCAAGTCCGTGCATTGAAAGAAACAGTCGGTGAATATGGCAAGGCGCTTGCAGAGGTGCGTGGCCAGCGTGATGCACTTGCAAAAACACTCGACACCGAGCGACCTACCGGTGCGGCAGCGGGCGTTGCTGAAGCTTCAACGGCATCGGCGGCACTGCAAAGCGAAGTGCGCAGCGCCATAGCGTCGGGCAATTTCGTTAGCGCCGCACGTGCCAGCAAACAGTTGAATTCGCCCTCGATTACCGCTTCGCCATCAATCGATGCCATGACACGCAATCAGCGCTAGGCAGTCAAGACTGCTAGCTTATAATCGCGATATTGCTCACGAAGCTCGGATTTTAGAATTTTGCCCGTCCCCGTGTGCGGCAGGCTATCGACGAACAAAATCTCGTCGGGTAACCACCATTTGGCAACATGTTGCGCGAGATAGTCAGCGATTTCCGGTGCACTGACAGCGCTGTCAGGCTTGCGGACAACCAGCAAAATTGGCCGCTCGTCCCACTTCGGATGATAAACTCCGATTGCCGCTGCCTCAGCGACGCCTGCGCAGCCGCAGGCCGCATTCTCGAGCTCGACTGACGAAATCCACTCGCCGCCTGACTTGATGACATCCTTTGACCGGTCCGTAATTTGCATCACGCCATCGGGGTGCATGACGGCGACATCGCCGGTGTCGAACCATTGCCCTTCGGTTGTCGCATCTTCTTCCATCTTGAAATAGCGTTTCACGACCCACGGCCCGCGTATCTCGAGCCGCCCCGATGTCGTGCCATCACGCGGCGCAACGTTGCCGTCCTTGTCGATCACGCGCAGTTCGACCCCGAACGGCACCCGGCCTTGCTTCGCCACGACATCAACCTGCTGGTCGAAGGTCAGATCATCCCAGTCGGGCCCCGGCGACCCCATCGTCCCGATTGGCGACGTCTCGGTCATGCCCCACGCATGGTTCAGGCGAATGCCCATGCGCATCAACCGCTCGACCATGAAGCGCGGACAAGCCGAACCACCGATCGTCACGACGCGCATCTTGCCAAGATCGGCTGCACGATCACTGTCGGCCAGCGCATCGAGATGCTGAAACATCGCGAGCCATACTGTCGGCACGCCTGCCGAATGCGTGATCCCTTCGTCGATGAAGAGCTTGTGTAAAACCGGCGCTTCATTGGTCACGCTGAATACAAACTTCACCCCTGCCGCGGCCCCGGCAAAGGGCAGCCCCCAGCTCGCCGCATGGAACATCGGGACGATTGGTAACAACGCGGCCTGCGACGACAGATCGAAAACGCTCGGCGCAATTTCGGCCATTGCGTGCAGCATCGTCGAACGATGCTCATAGAGCACCCCTTTCGGATTGCCCGTCGTGCCGCTGGTGTAACATAGCATGCATGGCTCGCGTTCGTCACCGACATACCACTCATACACGCCATCCTGTGCAGCGAGCAGCGGCGCGTAATCCGTGTCGAAACAAATATAATGTTCAACCGAGTTCAAGTGCGGTTTCAAACGATCGATAACGGGCGCAAACACCGCATCATAGATCAGCACACGGTCTTCGGCATGGTTGATGATATAGATCAGCTGCTCGTCGAACAGGCGGATATTGAGCGTGTGGATCACGCCGCCCATGCCGATCGCGCCATACCAGGCGGTCAGATGCCGGTGATGGTTCATTGCAAAGGTCGCAATCCGGTCACCCGGCTTTATCCCCATGCCAACCAGCGCCTGTGCCAGCTTGCGCGCCTCGCCTGCGACGCCGGCCCAGTTGGTCCGCTCGATACTGCCATCGCCCCAGCGCGTCACGATCTCGCGCGTGCCATTCTCGCGCGCGGCATGATCGATCAAATGGGTCACGCGTAGTGACCAGTCCTGCATGGCGCCAAGCATCTTGTTCTCCTCGACGCGCAATTTACCCAGTCACGACACCAGCGCAAGTCGCGGTGGTTCGGCATTCGTAAGGGACACGCTGACGACACCGGCAATTTCGGCCATTGCGTCGGCCAGCTCGCCGTCGATCAGGAAATCGCGCCCAAGCAAGATGCTCGCCTCACGACCATCAGCCAGAATTGCCCGAACCACAATGTCGCTTCGCCCGCCGCGCGCTCCGGTCAGTGCATCGGCCAGACGCGCCATTGCCGGCGCATCATTGACCACAATCTCCGCTTTCAACCGCGCGTTGCCCGCCAGTGATTCCAGCGGTTGCAGTCGCCGGATTGTCACGCGCGGCGTTTCCTCGCCGGGCCGCCGGTCCAGCTCGACATTGATCAGTGCACAACCGCCAAACTGTGCTGCCGTCTCGATGTCCTTTTGCGCCCCATCATCAAAACAAGTCGCTTCGAACGACCCGCTCGGATCGGACATCGTTGCCATCAGATAGCGATTGCCCTTCGCCGACGTCCGCCAGCGCACGCTTTCGACCAGCGCTGCCATCACAGCCGTCGTCCGCGACCCGTCAACCGGCGCAGGCTGGTTACAGATCACCGAAAAGTTGCGCGCTCCATGCGCAGCAGCAACATGCGCATAACGATCTACGGGGTGCGCCGAAAAGTAAAAGCCAAACGCCTCCTTTTCGGCATTCATGCGCGCACTTAGACTCCAGACGGTGCTCGTGGGAATTTGCACCGCCGCCACTGATGCAGTGCCTTCGCCAAACAAACCGCCCTGCCCGCTCACACGGCTATTCTCGGCAGAACTTGCCACGGCAAGGATTGTCTCGGCCATTGCAAAAACGCCGGCACGGTTCATCGACAAGGCGTCGAACGCCCCACCACCCGACAGGCTTTCCAGCTGACGCCTGTTGATCAACTTCGGGCTGATCCGCGCGGCCATGTCATCAATGCTTTTGAAGGGGCCGTTCTCGACTCGATCGGCGCAAAGCTGTGCCATTGCGCCCTCACCGACATTCTTTAGCGCGCCCAGGGCATAACGCACTGCCAGCCCTTCATCGTTCTCCTCGACTGTGAAGTCCGCCGCGCTCGCATTAATGCACGGCGGCAATGCGCGGACTTTCATTCGCCGCATATCGTCGGCGAAAATCGCCAGCTTGTCGGTATTCGACAAATCAAACGCCATCGAGGCCGCGAAAAAATCCTCGCGGTAATGCGTTTTCAGCCACGCCGTCTGATAGGCGAGCAGAGCGTAAGCTGCCGCGTGGCTCTTGTTGAAACCATAGCCAGCAAACTTGTCGATCAGGTCGAACAATTCATTGGCTTGCCGGTCATTGATGTCATTCGCCTTGCACCCTGCGACAAACCCTGCCCGCTGCGCATCCATCTCGGCCTTGATCTTCTTGCCCATCGCGCGCCGCAGCAGATCAGCGTCGCCCAGTGTGAAGCCCGCCAATATCTGCGCGGCCTGCATCACTTGTTCCTGATAGACAAAAATCCCGTAGGTTTCGGACAGGATCCCTTCGAGGAGCGGATGCGGATATTCGACTTGTGCACGCCCGTTCTTACGGTCACCGAACATCGGGATATTGTCCATCGGACCAGGTCGATAGAGCGATACGAGCGCAATGATGTCGCCAAATCCGGTCGGCTTAACGGCCGCCAGCGTCCGCCGCATCCCTTCGGATTCCAGCTGGAACACGCCAACCGTGTCGCCCTTTTGCAGTAACGCGTAAACCGCCTCGTCATCCCAGCCGAGATTGTCGAGATCGGGCCGATGTCCCTCGCGCGCTTCGATCAGGTTGAGCGCGCGCTGCAGCACAGACAATGTTTTCAGCCCGAGAAAGTCAAACTTCACCAGCCCTGCCGCTTCGGCATATTTCATGTCGAACTGCGTCACGGGCATGTCCGACCGCGGATCGCGATAGAGCGGAACCAGCCGGTCGAGGGGACGGTCCCCGATGACGACGCCCGCCGCGTGTGTGGACGAATGTCGCGGCAACCCCTCCAGCTTCATCGCCAGATCAAACAAGCGCCTGACATCTGCCTCTGATTTATACGCCTGGGCCAGTTCGCCCACGCCGTTTAGCGCGCGCTTCAAATCCCACGGGTCGGTCGGATGGTTCGGCACGAGCTTTGCCAGCCGGTCAACCTGACCATAGCTCATCTGCAACACGCGTCCGGTATCTTTCAGCACCGCGCGCGACTTCAGCCGCCCAAAAGTGATGATCTGCGCGACATGGTCACGGCCATATTTGCCCTGAACGTAATGGATCACTTCCTCACGCCGCGTTTCACAGAAATCGATGTCGAAGTCGGGCATCGAGACACGTGACGGGTTCAGGAAGCGTTCGAACAGCAAGCCCAGCTTCAGCGGGTCCAGATCGGTGATCGTCAGCGCCCACGCGACAACCGACCCCGCCCCCGATCCACGTCCCGGCCCCACGGGAATATCATTGGTCTTCGCCCATTTGATAAAATCGGCAACAATCAGGAAATAGCCTGGGAAACCCATGCCGATGATAACATCAAGCTCGAATTCAAGCCGTGCGCGATATTCGTCACTATTGGCCCCGGCAATTTTCTCTAGCCGCGCCTCGAGCCCCGTCCGCGAGTCCACACGCAACTGCTCGGCTTCGGCCACCGTATCACCGGCAAGGCTCGGCAAAATCGGTTTCCGTCCCGGCGCTGCGAATGCACAGCGCTGCGCCAGCACAAGCGTATTCTCGAGCGCCTCGGGGAGATCATCGAACAGCCGCTTCATTTCGTGCGATGGCTTCATCCACGCATCGGGCGACGATTTCACCCGGTCGTCGCTGTCGACATAGGCTGATGCGGCAATGCACAGCATGACGTCATGCGCTGCGTGGAAATCTTCCTGAACAAAGCAGGTCGGGTTGGTCGCGATCAGAGGCAGGTCGTAACCATCAGCAAGCGCGATGAGATGCGGTTCAGCTTTGCCTTCGACTGTGTTCAGTCTTCGGGAAATTTCGACATATAGCTTGTCGGGGAAGAGAGAGCGCAGCCGATCCGCATAGTCGGTTGCCGCCTGATGCTGGCCATCGGCAAAGAGTTTTGCCAAGGCACCTTCGGCGCCTGCTGTCAGGGCGATCAGGCCTTCCCTGCGCGCCGCCAGCGTCTCGAACGAAACATGCGGCTGTTCCTCAAGCGGTCGGTCGAGATGCGCTGCCGACACCAGACGGCACAGATTGTCATAGCCCACATCATCCTGCGCATAGAGCGCCAGCCAGTCATATGCCGCTGGTGCCCCTTGTGGCAGATCGGGCCGCGCCACGCACAGGAACGTACCGATGATCGGCTGAACCCCGGCCTTTGCGCAGGCCTCCGAGAAAGGCATGACGCCATACATGCCGTTGCGATCGCAAATCGCCACCGCTGGAAATCCGAGTTCGCGGGCGCGCTTGGCGATGTCCTTGGGATCGATTGCCCCTTCGAGCATCGTGTAGGCGGAGAAGATGCGTAAAGGAACGAAAGGCGCGTGCGACATGCCACCCCGTTACGCGCAATCGCGCGCGGTTCAACGATTCGTCTTGTTCAACCGAGCAGTTTCTCGATCGCCGGTGACAGGCTCTCGGGTTTGTCTGTCGGAGCATAACGCGCCACGGGATTGCCATCCTTGTCGATCAGAAACTTCGTGAAATTCCACTTGATCGATTGCAGCCCCATAAGTCCGGGCTTCGCCTTTTTGAGATATTTATAGAGCGGATCGGCCCCATCCCCGTTAACCTCAACCTTGGCAAGCACGGGAAAGCTGACATCGTAAGTCAGCGAGCAAAAACTGGCGATTTCGGCTGCATCGCCGGGCTCCTGTGATCCGAACTGATTACATGGAAATCCCAGAACCGTCAGTCCGCGATCCTTGTATGTCCGATACAGTTTTTCCAGCCCCTCATACTGCGGGGTAAAGCCGCATTTCGAGGCAACATTGACGATCAGGATCGGCCCTTTGACGGTATTTAAATCGAACGCTGATCCATCCGCATTCTTGACCGTGTAATCATGAACGCCCATCGCCTGCTCTCCTGCTGCCCAGATCAACATATGGAACATCAAACCGTGCCGGTCACGCCCCTATTGTCGCGCTCTGCAAAGCGACGCCGATTTTTCGGGCGCGCGTTTCTGGCCACCCTTGGCATTCTGTTGGCTTTGGCACTGGATTTCTCGCCAGCTGTCCCCGAAGTAAAGCCGCCGACTGGCGAGCAGGCACAGCGCGTGCGTGGCATCGTCGAACAACTCCGCGCGCAATTGCGCGGTAATAACGGCCTTGCCACGTTGCGCCTCGATCACGGCGATCTAACGAGCGCTGCCACACTTGCCAGTCAGCTCAAAAAATTTGGCCGAATCGATGGCCGCATCGACAACAAGGAAATGACCATCAGGGTAAGTCGTCGGTTCGGCTATTTATGGGTCAATGGCGAAGCGCGCGTTGGTTCGAGCGTACGGGGATTTCCGGATGTTGCCTTGAAGATCGGTGATTTGCCGCTCGGTCGCATCCTGAGCCGGTGG
>JAYUQI010000200.1:0-8345 GCA_043756805.1 Sphingomonas sp. | reverse complement strand
CATGGCTATGCCGCCACCTTCCACAAATCGCAGGGGGTGACGGTCGATCAGGCGCATATACTGGCAACGCCGGGGATGGATCGGCATTCGGCCTATGTCGGCCTCACACGCCATCGTGACGGGGTGCAGCTTCATTATGGCCGCGATGATTTTGCCGACCAGAGCAAACTTGTCCGCACCCTGTCGCGTGAACGATCCAAGGACATGGCGAGCGACTATCCGCTCCCCGATGCCGCAGCGCGCGGCTTTGCCGAGCGGCGCGAGTTCCGGTTTGGCGAGGTCGCCCGCGATATGGTCGCCAAGGTACGAGGATTGGTTGCCGACCCTGACCGGATCGCAGCCTTGCGGGGCCGTCTCGACAAGGCGCTGGGGCGTGCGCCGTCAGCAGCGCCGGAGGCCAAGCGCGATGCGGACAAGCAACAGGGGCAGGATCGCGGCAACGAAACCGCAGCAAACCGTCTTCATGCTCGCATGGCCGAACTGGGCAAGCAGGTGCGTAAGGATGATGAACAGGATCGCGACCGGACCAAAGACCGCGACCGCGACCGCGGAGGGCCAGGACGATGAGCGACACGCAGGATGATCCACTCTTGGGCCTGTTGACCGATATTGCCGAAGGGGTGGCGGCACTCAGCGCTCGCGTTGATGCGATGGAAACAGAAGCTGCGGCGCATCGCGCCCAAGTGAATGAGGCACTTGGCACTATCGCCGAGATAGCCACGCGCACCTATTACGCCAGCAAGCCGTCCGGTGCCTTGCCCGGAGACGTCATCAACTCTGCCGTGATGACACCCATGATCGAGCGATGGCCGGTTGAATGGCCGATGACGTTCCCGCCATCGGAGTTCAAGATATTGAATGGCCTTGAGTCCGTCAGCACTGAAGAGATCGAGGCGCTTCTCCGCGCGCGGGCGATGATCGCGGAAGACGCAACCAACGCTCAACGGCTTCGTCATGCACGGGCCTTAGTGATGCTGAATGAGGAAATGAGCAGGCGTTTCAAGGCCCATGAGAAGAGCGAAGAGCGCGACGCACCGGGCCGAACCCGATAGCGCAATGACGCGCTGTGCCGCTGGCTTTGGCCTCTTGCGTCGAATAAACTACTGGAAAATCTAAGAATCTTTTCGCCACCAATCGGCAGCTACTCCCCAAATACTTCTACACGAATCCTACACAGGCAAAAAACCGGGTATTTAATCCAGTAATATCAATGGATTAAACGAATCCAAAGATTTGGAGCGGGCGAAGGGATTCGAACCCTCGACCCCGACCTTGGCAAGGTCGTGCTCTACCCCTGAGCTACGCCCGCTCGAGCGTTCTGCCGGTTCCTTGTTGCCAAAGCCCCGACGGGTGAGGCGCGGCTGTTAGCAGTGACCTTTCGAATGCGCAATCCCCTTGGCACATCCATCATCAAGCCACATATATGCTTTTCAATCCGTTCAGGCTGAGCCTGTCGAAGCCGTGTCCTTCCGCCGCGCCAACGTGCAGAAGAAGTACAGCCCTTCGACAAGCTCAGGGCAAACGGGTATTGTAGATTAATTGGAGATACCTGTTGGCGACCCTTGGCATGAGCGCAACCGACCGCGCCGAAATCGAAGCATTCCGCACCGATGTCATCGAACCATCGATGACGCAGCTGGTGATTCTCGATTTCTGGGCCGAATGGTGCGGGCCATGCAAAGCGCTTGGGCCGACGCTTGAAAAGGTCGCGGCTGAATATGCGCCCAAGGGCGTTATCCTCAAGAAAGTCGATATTGACGCGAACAAGGCCGTCGCGGCCCAATTCCGCGTGCAATCGATCCCCACTGTCTATGCCGTGTTTCAGGGCCAGCTCGTCGCCGACCTGACGCCTGCACGCACCGAAAGCCAGTTGAAAACTGCGCTTGATGCGATCCTGAAGCAAATCCCCGTGCAGGGCGAAGCGCAAGCGCTCGAAGCCGAAATCGAACCCCTGATCGCAATGGGTGAGGAAGTGCTGACGTCGGGCGATGCCGAGCGCGCGGCGGGAATTTTCAGCCAGATCGTCGATATGGCGCCCGATAATGCGCCTGCCATCGCGGGGCTTATCCGCGCACTGGTTGCGGCGGGCCGCGTCGAGGAAGGCGAAAGCCTGCTCGCCGCGCTCCCGCCCGAACTGGCGTCGGACCCTGCAGTCGAGCGTGCGCAATCGGCGCTGGCGCTCGCCAAGGATGCCAAGCCGGTGGAGGACTTGAGCGGCCTGACCGCAGACGTCAACGCCAACCCGGACGATCACGCCAAACGTTTCGAGCTCGCCGGTGGCCTGATGGCGGCGGGCGACCGAGACGGCGCGGCGGATCACTTGCTCGAAATCATCCGCGCTGACCGCGAATGGAACGACGGCGCGGCCAAGGCGCAATTGCTCAAACTCTTCGATGTCGTCGGCGTCATGGACCCGTGGGTCTCCGCCCAACGCCGCCGTTTGTCCGCGGTGCTGTTCACATGAGCGCCGAGACAACAACCATTCAGCGCATCTCGATCTTCCCCGTCGGTGGCGCGCTGCTCTTCCCGCGCATGCATTTGCCGCTGCACATTTTCGAGCCGCGCTACCGTGCGCTGATCAGTGACGCGATGGCGCGCGACCGGCGGATCGGCATGATCCAGCCCAAACCCGTCCAGGCCGACCGCGACGGTCCGACGCAATTGTTCGACATCGGCTGCGTCGGCAAAATCGCGCATGTCGAAGCAATGGACGACGGGCGTTACAATATCGTCCTCGAAGGCGTTGCGCGCTTCCGCGTGATCCGCGAACTCGATGTGACGACGCCGTTTCGCCAGATCGAAGCGCAGATCGAAGCCGACAATGCCGACGACACCAACCTCGACCTTGCCCGCCGCGCCGGCCTCGAACAGGAATCGCGGGCCTTTGCCGAAGCGCAAGGCTATGCCGTCGACTGGGAAGCTGTCTCACGCCTCGACGACGAAGCGCTCGTCAACGGCATCGCCCAGATCGCGCCGTTCGATGCAGCAGCAAAACAGGCGCTTTTGGAAGCAGCGTCCTTGTCGGATCGCGCGGATTTGATCGTGCAGCTGATGCAGTTTTTCGGGCGGCATGGCGGCGAGGAACGGGTGACGCTTCAGTAGGCATCCAACGTGGACTATACCGTCAAATGGATGTATACGATCACAAATACTGTCAGAAGAGACAGAGCAGTAAGCGCTGCCCCAGCAATAAGTCGCTGGCGCGCAGTTCTATAGAAGATAACGGCAGCCGCTGCCGGTATCAAAAAATAAGTCGGGGCGATGACATTTGAAATGTCAAAAAGGATCGAGAAAAATTCAGCAAGACTAACCAAGCAAACGACGAACACAGCAGAATACGCTGCAATACTGCTTACTGAAGAATATCTCTTCTGCTGAACCATTTCTCTAAACGCAAACCCCCTGCAACAATTTCGGCACCGTCCCCGATTCACCCCGCGCTTCGGCCATGAACAGCGACTTGAGCGGCGCGATCTTCTGCACGGCGCCCAGTCCGAACCGCCGCACCGCACGCGCGGGCTTGCCTTTAATCGCGAACAGCCGGTTGAGCGTATCGGTCGCGACCGAGACCGACAGCGCATCGATGCTCCGCCATTGCTGGTAATGCGCGAGCACTTGCGCATCGCCGAGATCAAGCCCGATCCGCGTCGCATCGACCAGCACTTCGGTCAGCGCAGCGACATCGCGGAAGCCGAGGTTGAGCCCCTGTCCGGCAATCGGATGAATCCCGTGCGCCGCATCGCCGACCAGCGCGAGCCTTGTCCCCACGATCGTCGCGGCATGGTGGAACCCAAGCGGCCACGTCGAACGCGGCGCGGCGGCGGACAAGTCGCCAAGGATATTCCCCGTCCGCTTTTGCGCCTCGACTGCAAAGGCATGATCGCTCAGCGCCATGACGCCCGCTGCGTCCTTGGCATCGACAGTCCACACGAGCGCCGACCGGTTGCCGGGCAACATCGGCAGCAGGGCAAACGGCCCTTGCGGATAGAAAATCTCGTGCGCGACATTGTCGTGGGGCACGCTGTGGTCAAACGCCGAAATGATTGCCGCGCTATCATATTTCCAGTTGGCAATGCGGATGCCCGCCGCTTCGCGTGTCGGCGAATTGCGACCCTCTGCCGCAACCAGCAGGTCCGCCTTGATAACGCTGCCGTCGTCGAGCGTCGCGGTCACGCCGGCGGCATTACGCTCGACCGACACCGCCCGCGCAGGCTGGCGCAAGTCGATATGCGTGGCGTTGAGCGCCGCATCACGCAGCACCCGCCGCAGGATGCGATTCTCGACCATTGTGCCGAGCGCATCGTCCGTGGGCGTGAAATCGAGTGCATCCTTGCTGAGGCCATCGCGCACCTCGATCCGCCGGATCGGGCAGCCATGCGGGCGGAGCTGATCCGCAATCCCGATCGCTTCAAGCATCCGCCACGACGCCGAAGCAATCGCCGACGCGCGGCCATCGAAGCTGTCGGACAGCGTCTTCGCGGGGTCGGCTGGGTCAACGACAATGGTCGATATGCCATGCTTGTCGAGCGCGAGCGCGAGCGTCAGGCCAACAAGCCCACCGCCAAGGATAAGGATTTCTGTGTGGTGCATAGCGACTTCCATAGCGTGTTGTCGGGCCGCGCCAAACTTCTTCGTGCGTTTTTCGGTTAGGTCTTTTGGACGCACTGACAATTCAGGTGACAGCACCTACTTGGAATGCTTCGCTGGAAAGGCATTGTGCGTGGCTGAAAATTCGGAAAATTCATCCGCGAGAGCAATCCCCAGCGGCCGCTTGTCGCGAATGGCCGTATTCGGGCGGATGGCCACGGGCGTTGCCGGCAATGTCGTTGCCGAGGGCGCGCGCCGCCTCGCTGATGGTCAGCGGCCACGCATGAGCGAACTTTTGCTCACACCCAAAAATGTCACGCGCGTCACTGACCAGCTCTCACAGTTGCGCGGCGCCGCGATGAAGCTCGGCCAGATGATCTCGCTCGATGCCGGGGAATTTCTACCGCCTGAACTCTCCGACATCATGGCGCGGCTTCGCAATAATGCCCACCGGATGCCGCCCGCACAATTGCAGAAAGTGCTTGCCGACCAATGGGGCGCGAATTGGCGGACGCGCTTCAAACGCTTCGGTGCGAGCCCGATTGCCGCTGCATCAATCGGCCAGGTCCACCGCGCGACAACACCCGATGGCCGCGACTTGGCCGTGAAAGTGCAATATCCCGGCGTGCGCGCCAGCATCGATGCCGACATCGACAATGTCGCGACCTTGCTGCGTATCTCGGGTCTGTTGCCCAAAGAAATCGACCTTGCGCCGCTGCTGGCCGAAGCCAAGCGGCAATTGCATGAAGAAGCGGACTACGCCCGCGAAGCCGCACAGATGACACGGTTCGGGGCGCTGCTTGCCGATGCCCCCGGCTATGTTGTGCCGGTTGTCGATAACGAGTTCAGCACCGATCAGGTGCTGGCGATGTCTTTCGTAGAAGGTGTGCCGATCGAGAGCATTGCCGACGCAAGCGCCGAAATACGCGATGCCGCCGCAGCTGCGCTCATCAAGCTGGTGATACGCGAACTGTTTGAATTCGGCTTTATGCAAACCGATCCGAATTTCGCCAATTATCGCTATCAGCCCGAAACAGGCCGCCTCGTGCTGCTTGATTTCGGGGCGGCGCGAAACATTGAGCCGACCACCGCGAACGGCTATCGCGATTTGCTGACAGCGGGGCTGGCGGGCAACCGCGACGCGATGTGCGATGCCGCTGTCACGTCGGGTTTCATCGGCGAAAGCGCCGTCGTCCATCACCGGGCCCGCCTCGACAGCATGATCGACATTGTGATTGCCCAGATGACGCAGACCGGCCCCTTCGATTTTGGCGACCGCTCGTTTGTCGGCGTTCTGCGCGAGCAGGGGATGGACATGGCGGCCGACCGCGCGACGTGGCACATTCCGCCGGTCGATACGCTGTTCGTCCAGCGCAAGATCAGCGGGACGGCTTTGCTCGCGGCGCGGCTGAAAGCGCGGGTGGATGTTCGCGAACTGCTTGGTGCGACGCCGGGGTTTTCGACAGCCAAAGCGGTGCTAAGCGTCGCTGCTTAGAGTTTCGCTTGCATTTTAGCGGGAAAGCTGCCACATCCTGTTGCAGCGCAGCGTAGACGACCGTCGTCTCCGCATGGTCGGCCAGCGTGAGTGTCCGTTAAGTCGGAACAGGCCAGACCCCGATGACGCTCCAGCCAAACGGCTTCCCTTTTCACGCGGGTTGTCACCAACCTTGCTTTGTCGGCCGTGCATTTCCGCGCGCGCTGGCCACGCATATATGAAAGTTACCTCATGACTAAATTCACCGATCTCGGCCTGTCGCCGCAGATTCTCTCTGCGCTTGCTGCCAAGGGCTATGACACGCCAACGCCGATTCAGGCGCAGGCTATCCCCTCGCTGATCGAGGGCCGCGACCTGTGCGGCATCGCGCAGACCGGCACCGGCAAGACCGCGGCCTTCGCACTCCCCTCGATCATGCGTCTCGCCGCGAGCGCCAAGATGCGCCCGCCGGGCAGTTGCCGCATGCTCGTCCTTTCGCCGACCCGAGAGCTCGCCGCGCAGATTGCGCAGTCGTTCGAGGATTATAGCAAAGGCATGCGCCTGACCGTTGGTTGCGTGTTCGGCGGCATGCCGATCGGTCGCCAGATCAAGATGTGCGGCGCGGGGCTCGACGTCCTCGTCGCGACACCCGGTCGCCTGATCGACCTCATCGAACAGCGCGCGCTCAACCTGCGCCATGTTGAAATCTTCGTCCTTGATGAAGCCGACCAGATGCTTGACCTCGGGTTCATCCATGCGCTGAAACAGATCGATCGCCTGCTGCCCAAGGAACGCCAGTCGCTGTTTTTCTCGGCCACGATGCCCAAGTCGATTTCCGAACTCGGCGACCGTTTCCTGACCGATCCGGTCAAGGTGTCGGTCACGCCCATCGCGTCGACGGCGGAGCGCGTCGAACAATATGTGACGTTCGTGAATGCGGCCGAGAAAATGGCGCTGCTCACCATCGTCTGCCAGAATGAACCGATCGAGCGCGCGCTGGTGTTCAGCCGCACCAAGCATGGCGCAGACAAGATTGTGAAATTTCTTGCCGCAGCGGGGATCCGGTCGGCCGCGATCCACGGCAACAAGTCGCAGAATGCGCGGATGGACGCGCTTGATGCGTTCAAAAAGGGTGACATCAAGATACTGATCGCGACGGATATTGCCGCGCGCGGCATCGACGTCTCGGGCGTCAGCCATGTCTTCAATTTCGACCTGCCCAATGTCGCCGAACAATATGTCCACCGCATCGGCCGCACGGCGCGCGCCGGGGCAAGCGGAATCGCGGTCAGCTTCGTCGATGGCGAGGAAAAGGGCTTGCTCAAGCAAATCGAGCGCCTGACCAGAATTCCGCTGACACCCGCGCCGCTGCCGCCGAACTTTGCCGATCTGCGTGCGGCGCTGCCCAAGCCGGCACCGTCGAAAGCGCCACCGGGCCGTGGCAGTGGGCGCCGTGATGCGCCACGCAGCGACGAGCCAAAGCGCCACTTCCCGCGTCGCCCCGGCGGCGTCGGCGCGCACAAGTCGGCCGTGCGGCGCACGGGCGGACGCTAAACCGCCATACTGGTGTTGTTCAGGTTCATTCTTTAGGGAAGCGTGATGCAGTCCGTTGTATCGCGCTTCCCGCGCTTCGCCCTTTCCTTCCTCATCGCTCTCGCGCTTTCCGCGCCAGCGGTTGCACAGCGCAAAGTGTCGGTCGTTGCAGCGAAGGTTCCGGCCGCCGCCCCAGTGCCGTGGCTGTATCGGGGCAGCGACATTCCGGTCGACGCAGCATGGACGTTCGGCGAGCTATCGAACGGCTTGAAATATGCCGTCCGCCGCAACGGTGTTCCCCCGCGCCAGGTATCGATCCGCGTCGCTATTGATGCCGGATCGCTGATGGAGCAACCGGGCGAAGGTGGTTTTGCCCATTTCAACGAACATCTGAGCTTTCGCGGTTCGAAATTCGTGGCGGACGAAGAGGCCAAGCGTGTCTGGCAGCGGCTGGGCGCGACCTTCGGCTCGGATACCAATGCTGCGACAACGCCGACACAGACAATCTACAAACTCGACTTGCCCAGCGCGACGCCCGAAGGACTCGATGAAACGGTCAAGATCTTGTCGGGCATGATGTCGGGCGCGTTCATGGCGCAGAGCGCTGTCGATACCGAACGACGCACGGTTCTTGCCGAACTGCGCGAAGGGACCAGTCCGCAGCAGAAAGTCGGCGATGCCACGCGCGAGCTGTTCTTTGCCGGACAGGCACTGGGCAAAGGATCGCCGATCGGCACGGTGGCGACGCTGA
>JAYUQI010000199.1:0-3079 GCA_043756805.1 Sphingomonas sp. | reverse complement strand
ATAAGCGATGGTCTTGGCCGCAACCGGTGGCGACCCCGCGCGGATCACGTCAGACGCCGTGCCACCACAGACGCCCAAGATCATGCCCGTCAGTATCTCGATGGCCTCGTCGAGGAATGCCGGATCAACCCCGCGCTCAAACCGCGCGCGTGCATCTGAAGTCAAACTCAATGCCTGCCCCGTTTTCGCAATCCGCTCAGGATCGAAATAGGCGACTTCGAGCAGCACGTCAGTCGTCGTTTCGGCCACGCCCGAATGCTCGCCGCCCATGATCCCGCCAATGTCATGCGCGCCATTGTCGTCGGCAATCACCGTCATCGCCGAGGTGAGCGTATATGCCTTGCCGTTGAGCGCCGTAACGGTCTCACCGTCCCGCGCTCGCCGCGCCACGACCGGGCCTGACAAGGTGGTCAGGTCATAGGCATGGCTCGGCCGACCGAGATCGAACATGACATAGTTGGTAATATCGACCAGCGCCGAAATCGGCCGTTGTCCGATGGCTTTCAGGCGGCGCTGCATCCAGTCAGGCGACGCACCGTTGGTGACCCCACGAATGACGCGGCCATAAAAAGCGGGGCAGCCTTCGGGATCGTCGGTTCTTATATTTACCGTTCGCCCTGAGCTTGTCGAAGGGCTGTCCTTCTGCGCATCGCTGGTCAAAGAAAAGGGCAGGGCTTCGACAGGCTCAGCCCGAACGGTATTTTTTTGCAACGGCTTGAGTAACCCAATCCCCGCCGCTGCCAGATCGCGCGCAATCCCGCGCACGCCCATGCAATCCTGCCGGTTCGGCGTGATCGCGACATCGAACACCGCATCGTCGAGACCCGCCCAGTTTGCATAGACCGCCCCGACCGGCGCATCGGCTGGCAATTCGATGATCCCGTCATGATCGTCGCCGAGTTCAAGTTCACGCGTCGAACACATCATCCCGTTCGATTCGACCCCGCGGATGGCGGTAACTTTCAGGACCATGCCGTTCGACGGCACAACAGCACCGGGGGCACCGAAAACACCGATCAGGCCCACACGGGCATTGGGCGCGCCACATACGACCTGGAGCGGCCCATCGCCCGCATCGACGCTGAGCACTTGCAATTTGTCGGCCTGCGGGTGTGGCGCGGCGCTCAGCACCTTGGCAATGCGGAATGCGCTCAGTTTTTCGGCAGCATTCTCGATGCCTTCGACCTCAAGGCCGATGGCGTTGAGTTTCTCGGCAATCGCATCGACGCTCGCTTGCGTATCGAGATGCTCCTTGAGCCAGCCCAATGTGAACTTCATGCCCCGACTCCCCCGCTCAGCGTGGGCACGTCGAGCGCACCGAACCCGTAGTGTCGCAACCAGCGCAGATCGCCGTCAAAGAAGGGCCGCAAATCATCCATCCCGTATTTGAGCATCGCCAGCCGGTCGATCCCGGTGCCGAAGGCAAAGCCCTGCCAGACATCAGGATCGAGCCCGCACGCTTCGATGACGCGGCGGTGGACCATGCCCGACCCAAGCACTTCCATCCACCCTTCCGACCCACCAATGACGCGTTTCCCGCTTTGCATCGTGTAGCCGACATCGACTTCGACCGAGGGCTCGGTGAAGGGGAAATAGCTCGGGCGCAGGCGCAACGTCACATCGTCGCGCTCGAAAAACGCTTTCAGGAAGGTTTCAAGCGTCCATTTGAGGTGGCCAAGGTGAATGCCCTTGTCGATCACCAGCCCCTCGATCTGGTGAAACATCGGCGTGTGCGTCGCGTCGCTGTCCGAACGGTAAACCCGCCCCGGTGCGATGATGCGGATCGGCGGCGCTTGTGACGTCATGGTGCGGATTTGCACCGGCGACGTGTGCGTGCGCAGCAGCATCGTTTTGCCCTGCGGGCTCTGCTCGAAATAGAAGGTGTCATGCATCGCCCGCGCCGGATGGCTTTCGGGAATGTTGAGCGCGGTGAAATTATGCCAGTCGTCCTCAATCTCCGGTCCGCTTGCGACCGCGAACCCCATGTCGGCGAAAATCTCTGACAGTTCGTCAAGCACCTGGCTGACCGGATGCACCGAACCCTTCGGTAATTCGGGTGACGGCAACGTCATATCGAACCGCTCGGTTGCGAGCTTGGCATCAAGCGCCGTTGCCTCGAGCGCGGTCTTGCGGTCCGCCAGCGCCCCCGAGACCGCCTCACGCAATCCGTTGATCCGCGGCCCCTCGACCTGCCGCTGCTCGGGCGTCATCGCGCCCAGCGTCTTGAGGAGCGCCGACACGCTGCCCGCTTTGCCCAATGCCGCGATGCGCACCGCTTCGAGCGCATCAAGCGTGTCAGCAGAGCTAATGGCAACAAGAAGTTCGGATTTCAGCGTTTCGATGGTCATGACGGGCACCTGATAAGCAAATGGGCGCAAGCGGCAACCCGCTCACGCCCATTTGCGCAATACACGAAGTCGGAACTAGGCTGCCTGAGGCAACGCCGCCTTCGCTTGCGCGATGATGGTGCTAAATACGGTGCCTTCGTTCATTGCCATGTCGGCAAGGACTTTGCGGTCGAGTTCGACACCGGCCAGCTTCAACCCGTGCATGAACTGGCCGTAATTCAGGCCTTCCATGCGGACGGCCGCGTTGATGCGCTGGATCCACAGCGCGCGGAAATTGCGCTTTTTGACCTTGCGATCGCGATACGCATATTGGCCGGCCTTTTCGACCGCCTGCCGCGCGACGCGGATCGTGTTTTTGCGACGGCCATAATAGCCCTTCGCCTGTTCGAGGATTTTCTTGTGCTTTGCGCGCGTCGTAACGCCGCGCTTTACCCGTGCCATCTATCCGGCCTCCTTATTTCAGGCCGTAGGGAGCCCAGGACTTCACCGTCGAGGTGTCGGCCTTGGACAGCACCGAAGTGCCCCGGTTCTGGCGGATATATTTTGCGGTATGGTGCGTCAGGCGGTGGCGCTTTCCGGCGACTCCGTGCTTCAGCTTACCGGTCGCGGTCAGCGTGAAGCGCTTCTTCACACCGCTCTTGGTCTTCAGTTTGGGCATTTTCGTCCTTTCGAATGACGTCCCTGAAGTCGCCTTGGCAGCCCTTTCAGCCAGGCGATTCGTAGCGGGTCGT
>JAYUQI010000198.1:0-3082 GCA_043756805.1 Sphingomonas sp. | reverse complement strand
GTCAGCGGTCGAAAGTCCCGCCGCAAAAATCAGGTTCAACGCGGCGTCGGGCGTCAGCGCGGCGGCCTTGGCAGGGGTGATCAGTTCATTTGCAACCGCCTTTTGAACAAGCCGGGCAACGTCGATTCCGCGGCCATCGTCGCTGACCGTGATCGAAACCTGATTGCCCGATTGCCGCGCGGTGACAGTCAGAGTGCCCGCGCTCGCCTTGCCCGAGCGCTCGCGGTCGGTCGCGACTTCGATGCCGTGGTCGATGGCGTTGCGGACGATATGGGTCAGCGGATCACGGATCGCTTCGATCATCTCGCGATCGATCTCGACGTCGCTGCCCTCGATCCGCAGCTGAACCGACTTGCCAACGGCATTGGCGGTGTCACGGACCAGTCGCGGCAACAGCGCAAACAGGCGTTCGATCGGCTGCATTCTTGTTCGCGCAATGGTTTCACGGACATCACCAATCGCAGAAGAAACCCGTTCGAACGCTGCCGATACGCTGATGTCGACTTCCTGCTCGCGCAGGCAGCGCGCCAGCTCGTTACGCGCCAGAACGAGGTCGGACACTTGTGTCATTGCGGTTTCGAGCACGTCGACGGCCACGCGGACATTACGCGCCTGTTTGATTGCGACGGGCGCGGCGTCGATTTCGGAAAGGTTGCGTCCGTCGATGCCCGCGATCAGCGCCGCATCGCTCAGCGGATCGGGTGTCTCGGCTTTTGTCTCGAGTGCATCACTCAGCACGGATATCCGGTCGATGATCGCCAGCAACGCACCGACAAGATGCGGGTCAGGCGACCGAGCGCCATCGCGAACGGCGCCCAATGCGGTTTCGGCGGCATGGGCAAGCGCGCCGATCCGCGGCAGATCAAGAAAGCCACAGCTTCCCTTGACCGTGTGAACAAAACGGAAAATCTCGTCGAGACGCGCCGCATGGCTGGGATTGGCTTCCCAGTGCAGCAGCGCTTCACCGATATGCTCCAGCGTCTCGCGCGTCTCCGTCACAAATTCGCCGGTCAACTCGTCCACATGCCATCCCTCGGGTGTCGCCACTCCATGGCGCATGATTGGTTAAGGGGGCGTTAGGGCGAGGGTGCGCGGAGATTAAGGGCTCGTTTTTACCCGAAATGTCGGGTTTGTTGGGGGGAGCTGACTGGCTGCTTTCGCGCCAACAATTGCTATTGCTGACTTTCAAACAGGTTTTATCTGTCCCGAACGTAAGAACAACTACGGACCTATCGCGGCTTCTTTTTGATGTAGTAGCTGGCGATAGTGTCGACCAGATTCTGCGGGTTGGCGCCGACAAGGTTCGTCATTACGATCACCGCGACATCTTCGTCGGGATACACGAAAAAGGTCGATCGGCCCCCGCCGATGCCGCCGACCGCACGACGGGTTGTCCCGGCTAGAACGGGCCATCCCATTGCCCAGATGTTCGGTTTGCCGTCATTCAGCACATCTGGCTGCCACAACCGAACGATGCTGGTTGGTTTCGACAGCAGGCGTCCGCTCTGCAAGGCGATGATCCATCCGGCGAGATCGTCGGCGGTAGTGTAAAGGCCCGCACCGGCACGCGTCGATGCCGGGATGTCGTCGATCCAATGATAAAGGGCGTTACTGTCAGCAGGTCCGCCGCCATGTCCCGCGCGTTCTCGGATGTAGACGGCGGCGCGGCCGGGAACGATGTCATACCCGTCGCCGAAGCGGGCGCTGGCCATAGCGGCGGGCGTAAACTGACGCTCGGCCAGAAACTGCTCGAACCGACGCCCGCTCAACTTCTCAATTAGGCGACCCAGCAGGACATAGTTCGTCTGATTATACGCAAATGCCGCGCCGGGCTTTCCATCCATCGGCAGCGTCTGGACCTTGGTCCAAGCTTCCGCATCTGTGCCGCCCCCGACCAGACCCTTCTCGTCAACGATGTTCGGCAGGCCTGACGTATGGGCAAGCAACTGGCGAATCCGAATTCCACGCCAGTCTTCGGGCAGTCCGTCGAGATACCGCGAAATCGGGACTTCGAGGTCGACCTTCCCCGCTTCAACCAACTGCATGATTGCGACGCCGGTAAACGACTTTGTCGCCGAATTGATCGGGAACAGCGTCTGGCGAGTGGCTGCGATCTGCTGCTCGACGTTGGCAACGCCGTATGCCTCGGACATGACGACACGACCATGAACCACGACGGCGACTTGAAGAGCGGGAATATGTTGCTCCGCCATTCTTGCCTTCAGGACGGCGCGCGTCTGATCGTTAGCGCGCGTAATCGCTGCGGGTTTCATCGCGGGTGATGCTGCTGATGTGGCCGTGTTCGTAGCGAGGGAACTACCCGCTACGACGAGCCCAAAAAGGACCACGCTTGCGCGCAACAGCATAGGTCTGGCTCCTAAATAACGAAAAAGCTCGAGTAGCGGGCTCCATACTGCGTCGCAACCAACAAACAGCATCGATGATTTGGATGCCGACTGAATGACAGCTTTGACCGCCAGAGCGCAAGACAGCGAACGACCGAAAAGTTGTCGAACCTGCCACTTCACCTGACAAAAAGCACCAAACCCCAATCCTAAGCCCGCTTCAGCGTCGCCCCGAACAGCAGCACGGTGGGATCGGGCGCAAGCACCTGCGAATGGCCGCCGGTTTCAACGGCAAGCAGATGCACCAGCCACGCCGCTGCCGCGCGCGGGGTAAGGCTGTCTTCATCAGCCTCACCGTTCAGCGCAGTTCGCAATTCGGCATCGAGGACCAGACGCGCGCCCTCTGCACGGACGACGATTTCGGTCGTTCCGTCCTTGATTTCGGCCCCGACGTCGAGCCGACCGCCACGCACCAGTGAATCGCCTGCCATCAAAACAAGATTGAGCAAGACCTTGATCGCTGTCTTTGAAAGCGTTGCTTCCTCAACCAGCCAGCCGATTTCGATCCGCGCATTATCGCCGAGCAACCCTTCGATCGCCGCTTTCGCCTCGCGCGAATCGACGACATCACCAAAGCCGCCCGCCGCGCCGAACGCCAGCCGGAAGAATTTCAGTTTGTTGGCCGACGCCCGCGCGCTTTCGCTCAAAAGCTCGAGGCACTTGACGCGCATGTCAGG
>JAYUQI010000197.1:0-8416 GCA_043756805.1 Sphingomonas sp. | reverse complement strand
ATGGGTGCAACCGATGTTCAGGTCGCGCGCTTGTTTCAGCGCCGCGCGGCGCTCGATGCGCTGTTTGGCAGTCTGCTCGGGTGCATCTGCGGTGCTTTGGTCGTGTTTGGCGTTGGCGGGCGGATCGCCAATGTCGGTGCGGCGCTGCTCGATAAGGGCGGATTGGGCTGGACGGGCTGGCTGGTTATCGCGTTGCTGCCGATTGCCGCTGTCCTGCTTTCGATTGTCACCGCGCGGATGACTGTTGTTCGCGCTTTGGCGCGCATGTTGTGATGGTGCGCGTTATTCCGCAAGCGGTGACGCGATGATCCGCCGCCTCTTGGCCCTGGTTCTCGTTGTGTGGGCACTCGGCTTTGCCGTCTTCGTCATCATGCTGCCCTTGCCCGCCGGACTGACCAAGACCGACGCCATCGTCGTGCCAACCGGCGCGCAGGGGCGCATCGCGCGCGGCATCGATCTGATTGCGAAGCGCGCTGCTCGTCGCATGCTGATCACTGGTGTTGACCGCAGCGTGAAACCTGCTGAACTTGCCGAGGCCCAGCATGTCTCGTTAAAAGTCATGGCCTGCTGTGTCGATCTGGGGCGCGAGGCCAGTGACACCCGGTCTAACGGGGACGAGACGGCCGCCTGGATTCGCAGGAACAAATATCAAAGTGTGCGACTTGTTACGTCCGATTGGCACATGCGCCGTGCCCGCTTTGAACTGGAACGTGCGTTGGGCACTGATATCGTCATCATCCCCGATGCCCTGCGCAGCGACGCCAGCCTTGCCGTGCTGCTGCGCGAATATAACAAATATCTATTCCGCCGTGTCGCGGTGCTGATCGGCCTATGACGCTCTTCCGCTCGATCCTGTTTATGGTCATTTTCTATCTGGGCAGCGTCCCGCTGGTCATTGCTGCCGGTCTCGGTGCATTGTTCGGGCAGGGAGCGGTGATTGCGGGTTCGCGGCGCTGGGCACAATATCATTATCTCTGCGTCCGCTGGATTTTAGGCATTCGTGTCGTCGTTGACGGCACATTCCCGACCGGCGCCTGCATCATTGCGATGAAACATGAATCGATGCTCGAAGCGATCGAGATTCTTCGCTTGATCGACCGACCAGCGACGGTGTTCAAGGCCGAGCTGATCCGTATTCCGGTCTGGGGCTGGGTCGCGCGGCGGCACGGCGTCATCCCGATTTCGCGTGAGGCAGGATCGGCGGCGCTGCGCATGATGCTCAAGGCGGCGCGCGAAGCGGCCGCAGCGGACCGGCCGATTGTGATTTTCCCCGAAGGCACGCGTGTTGCGCCCGGCGAGCGCCCGGACCTTCGCCCCGGGATTGCCGGGCTCTACAAGACATTGGGCCTTCCTGTTTATCCCGTGGCGCTTAACACGGGGCGTCTCTGGCCCAAGGGCAAGTTTTTGCGCTACCCCGGCGTTGTGACTGTAAAGATCGGCGACCCGATCGCGGCGGGCCTGCCACGCGAAGAGATCGAGACGCGGATTCACACCGCGATCAATGTTCTGAATCAGTGATCGGATCGCCCGAAATCGGGCCGGTCGTCATCCTGACCCTGCTCGATAATGCTCCGCCGTATCGCACGGGTCCGCGTAAACAAGTCGAACAGCGCGTCGCCGTCGCCCCAGCGGATCGCGCGTTGCAGCGCGGTCAGATCTTCACTGAACCGCTGGAGCATCTCGAGCACAGCGTCCTTGTTGGTCAGAAACACATCGCGCCACATTGTCGGGTCCGATGCGGCAATGCGCGTAAAGTCTCGGAAGCCACCCGCTGAATATTTAATCACTTCGGATTGCGTCACGCCTTCGAGGTCGGATGCGGTGCCAACAATGGTATAGGCAATCAGATGCGGCAAATGACTGGTGACCGCGAGCACCAGGTCATGATGCGCCGCGTCCATGATTTCGACCTGCGCGCCGAGCCGCTCCCAGAAGGCCGTGACTTGTTGGACAGCGCTGTCAGACGTTCCCTCAGCAGGCGTCAGGATGCACCAGCGATTGTGGAACAGCGCTGCAAAACCCGCTTCGGGGCCACTCCGCTCGGTCCCCGCCACGGGATGTGCCGGGACAATCGCATGGTTGGGCAGTGCCGCCGTGAGCGCTGCGGTGACAGCTGCTTTTGACGAACCGACATCGCTGATGACGGCTTCGGGTGGCAAGTCGTTGGCGATACTCTCCGCCACGGCGCCCATCACACCGAGCGGGACGCACAGGATCACGAGGTCGGCATCAGTCACCGCCGCGCCCGCCGTATCGGCAATGTCATCACACAGCGTCAACGCCCGTGCGGTCTCGCGCACGTCGGGGTCGGCATCATATCCGCTCAATGATACTGTCGGCATGGCGTCACGCACCGCGCGCGCAATCGAGGAGCCGATCAACCCCAGACCGATGATCGAGACTCTAGCGAAGGGGAGCATCACTCAACTCCATACCGTTCACCCTGAGCTTGTCGAAGGGCTGTCCTTCTTTGAGAGCCATTGGACAAGTAGAAGGGCAAGGCTTCGAAAAGCTCAGCCCAATCGGTTTGTTGGCGCACCATCAGGTGACGATCTTCCGCAAAGCCGCCGCAACACCGCGCGTTTCGTCTTCGGTGCCGATTGTAATCCGCAGGCCGTTTGCGAGTCCCTGCCCCGGCAACCAGCGCGTGATGAAGCCATGCTCCATCAGCCCTTTATATGCTGTTTCGGCACTCACGGCACCTTCGAACAGTATCATCAGAAAGTTCGTTTTCGATGGCAGCGCACGCAGACCCGCATTGCCCATCTTGGCAATTTCGTCGCTCAGCCATGCCCGCCAGACGGCGTTATGCGCCCGGCTGTGGTCGACAAAGGCTGTGTCATGCAGCGCGGCAATCGCCGCTGCCTGCCCGCCGCTTGTGATGTTAAATGGTTGGCGGATGCGGTGCATTGCATCGACCGCCTCGGCGGACCCATATCCCCAGCCGATCCGCTCCGCCGCCAGTCCATAGATTTTCGAAAATGTCCGCGTAATAACGACATTCGCTTGGGTCTTCGCGAGTTCCAGCCCCCAGTCGTCCTCGTCGGCCTCGAGATATTCGGCATAGGCCTGATCGATCACCAGCATCACGTCGGACGGCAGCCCGGCATGCAACCGCGCGATCTCCGCGCGCGTTGTCAGCGTGCTCGTCGGGTTGTTCGGATTGGCAACGAAGACCAGCCGCGTCCGCGGCGTCACGGCCGCCAGCAGCGCATCGACATCGGTCGCGTAGTCCTTGTCGGGCGCGGCAACCAACGTCGCGCCGACGCGCCGCGTCGCGATCTCGTAAACCGCAAAACCATAGCGGACTTGCAGTACTTCGTCGCCCGGCCCGGCATAAGCGCCAGTGATCATATGCAGGATCTCGTCGGATCCCGTCCCATAAATCACACGCGCCGGATCAAGATTATAATGTGCGGCAATCGCTTCGCGCAGCGCTGCCGCCGACGCATCGGGATAGCGCGCGAGATCGGCGGCATGGTTCGAAAATGCTGCGGTCGCGGCGTCACTCGTACCCAGCGGATTTTCATTCGAGGATAGCTTGATGACCTTGCGCCCATCATCGGTCGCGGTCCGCCCGGGCACATAAGGCGCGATGTCCATGATCCATGGTTTTGGTTGGGGATGTGTCATGTCTGCCCTTTAACGCGCTGGCAGTGATTGTCACGGGGCGGGTCGTGTGATTAAGGCACGCGCATGTGCAACCCACCCGAATCCAACCAGGCTGGCCATGAGCGGCTTATTGTCCCTGCGCCGGTCGGTTATGTCGGCACGGGCAACTCGACCGGCGAGACTGAAGCGATGGCACGCTTGAAGCCCGGCACGGTCATGATGATGGGAGACAATCCCGCACTGCCCAAAATGCCCGACGCGCCGACGTTGCTCGATTTTTTCACGCACCGGATCACGGGAATCACTGAGCGTCATCTGATTTCCAGCGGGCTGCGCGCGCTGCAGGATGGCCAGTCGGAAGCCGTCATCATGGCCTGCCTGCTGCACGATATTTCGAATGCTTGCCTGGTCCGCGCCGACCACGGCTATTGGGGCGGACAGATGATTGCGCCTTATGTCGACGAAGAAGTCGCGTGGGCCGTCGAGAAGCATCAGGCGCTGCGCTATTTCGCCGACGACAGTGTCGGTTACAAATATCCCGACAGCTATGACCGCTTTTTTGGCCCTGACTATGTGCCGCCCGAATACATCCGCCGCGAGGCCGAAAATGCCAGGAATCACCGCTGGTACATGTCGTCGCGGCTGGTGACTTTGTATGACATCTACTTCTTCGAAGATGAAACGACGCCCGACATTGGCCCGCTGATCGACATCATCGGCCGCAATTTTCGTCAGCCGGTGGAGGGCCTCGGCTTCGATGGATCGCCGACCGCGCATATGTGGCGCACAATGATCTGGCCGAACAACTTTCTATAGGACTACCGCAGTGCTGAGCTTGTCGAAGCACGGTTTGCGCGAACCGTTCTTCGACAGGCTCAGGACTGCAGAGAGACCGCGAACAGTGGTTGCATCCTACCACTGTGCCCTGCAAAGCCCTCGCGCAATGGAAGATCGTTTCGGCCTCAATCGCACTGTCACGCTGCCCGGGCCGCTCGCGCTGGATGGTGGCGGCACGCTCGCGCCGGTCGAGCTGGCCTATGAGAGCTATGGCGCGCTCAATGCCGATGCGTCGAATGCGATCCTGATCTGTCACGCGCTGACGGGCGACCAGCACGTCGCCTCGGCGCATCCGATTACCGGCAAAGCCGGCTGGTGGGCGCGGATGGTCGGGCCGGGCAAGCCGATCGATACCGACCGCTTCTGCGTGATCGCGATCAACGCGATTGGCGGGTGCATGGGGTCGTCTGGGCCGGAAACGCTGGCAGCAGATGGCCAGCCCTATGCGATGCGCTTTCCCGTTGTGACTGTCAGCGACATGGCGCGATCGCAGGCGATGCTGCTCGACCATCTCGGCATAGTGCGGCTTCACGCGGTCGTCGGCGGGTCAATGGGCGGGATGCAGGCGCTCAGCTGGGCGGCGCATTTCCCCGATCGTGTGGCCGCTGCGCTCATCATCGCGTCGACAGCGAAGCACAGTGCGCAGAATATCGCCTTTCACGAAGTCGGGCGACAAGCAATCATGGCTGATCCCAACTGGCGCGGGGGGGATTATTATGGTGACGGCCAAAACCCCGGCATTTCGCCCGACGCGGGCCTCGCGGTGGCGCGGATGGCGGCACATATCACGTATCTGTCCGAACAGGGGCTGACGGAGAAATTCGGTCGGCGGCTTCAGGCGCGCCCGGAAAACCCCGATGGCGCCAAGACCTTCGGGTTCGATGCAGATTTTCAGGTCGAAAGCTATCTCCGCCACCAGGGTCTGAGCTTCACCGATCGCTTCGATGCAAACAGCTATCTCTACATCACCCGCGCCATCGATTATTTCGACTTGGCCGAAGAGTTTGGCGGGCACCTCGCGCACGCGTTCAAGCAGACGAAGACACGCTTCTGCATCGTCAGCTTCGATACCGACTGGCTCTATCCGACCGCTGAATCCAAATCGATTGCGCAGGCGCTCAACGCAGCGGGGGCGGCCGTCAGCTTTGTCGAGCTGACCAGCCCTTATGGCCATGACGCCTTCCTGCTCGATACGCCCGGGTTTGATGCGGTCGTATCGGGCTTTTTGTGTGCGACATGCTGAGAGCTGATCTTGCCATCATCGCAGCGACCGTGCCGACCGGCGCGCGCGCCCTTGATGTGGGGTGCGGCGACGGCGCTTTAATGGCGGAATTGCGCGCCAAGGGCTGCGATGCCCGCGGTATCGAGATTAACGCAGGTGACGTCACGGCGGCGCTCGCGCGCGGACTGTCGGTCATACAGGGCGATGCCGATACCGATCTGGCTGACTATCCCGATGCCAGTTTCGACTATGCCATTCTCAGTCAGACACTCCAGACGACACGGCGTCCCGATCTGGTGATCGATCAGCTCCTGCGGATCGGCGCGCGTGCGTTTGTCTCTTTCCCCAACTTCGCGCATTGGCGCATACGGTTTGCGCTGATGTATGGCGGTCAGATGCCAGTGACCAAGCAGCTCCCGTCGCGTTGGTATGACACGCCGAATATCCACCATGTGACCATCGACGATTTCCGCAGCTTCATCGCAATGCGACATATCAAGATCGAGCAGCAATGGTTCCTCACTGGTGACCGGATGACGACAAGCGCAGGCGCGAATCTCTTCGCCGAACATGCCGTGTTCCTGCTCCGCCGTTAAAACAGCCCGGGCACTTCGCGCTGGCTGACGGTCGGCGCTTCGGGGCGCAGCAATTGCGGGGCGGAGGCGCGCAGCGACAGCGATGCCTGACCCGTTGCGATCGGCGTGCAGGCTTTGCCCGCGAGGAAATCGAGCGCCTGACGCACTGATGCTTCCTGCGCACTGCCGAGTGGTTTGGTCACATCATCGGTCGCCGCGCAGCTTGCTTTTACGGCGGTTGCCAGCCCGTCATAATAAGCATCCGAATTTGCCGAATTGCGCAACGAGAAAGCAATCGCACGAAGCCGGTCGTCGCACGCTGCGCGGTCAAGCGCGACCTGGCCAACCGGTTTGCCGAATGTATTCGCCCCGATCAGCGCCACGTTCGCGCCGAGATAGGGGACGAAGCTGTTGATAACGAGTTCGCTCGCCGACGCTGTCGCCCCTGTGCCGATAAACGCGATTTTCACCGGCGAGACCGATTGGGCGAGCGGCGCGAAGCGCTTGATTGAGTTGCGGCTCGATTTCTCGGGACGATAGGTTGTCTGCGAAAACACATCGAACGTGGACCGATTGCCGCCCAGCAGATCACCAAGCAAGTCCGCCGTCGAAACGAGCCCGCCGCCATTATAACGGAAATCGACGATGAATTCAGTGATCCCCGCCGCGCGGAAGTCGTTGAACGCCGTGCGCAGTTGCGGGTCGGCCGACGAGATGAAAGTGCGCAGATTGAGATAGCCGACGCGCTTGCCACCATCATCGATAATCTGCGCGCCATAGCGGCTGGACACCGGGCTCAGCGCATAATCGGCTTTGATGACGGAGACAGTCGAGGTGCCGCTTGCGTTGGCAATGCGCAATGTGCGGGTGACACCGGCGGTCGTCGGTCCCAGTGCTGCTGTGACGCCAGCGGTGCCCTCGGCCGTGATGATGTCGCTGACCGTGCGCAGCGATGATGCATTGTCGCCAATCGCCAGAATTTCGGTGCCACGGTCGAGCCCCGCCGCCAGTCCCGGCGCGCCTTCGAATGCTTCGGACACAAACGCCTTTTTGGTGGTCGCGTCAGTCGCCAGGCGAATGCCGATCCCCGCGCTTGATCCCGACGTGTTGAAAGCGTTTTCCTCACGAATTGACGTAACATAGGTGAAAAACCGGTCCCGCCGCTGTGATCGCGCGGTCGCGGTCAGCGCATCGACATAATCATCGAGATCGGCATAGGGCGCGGGGCTAAGCGAGGCGGGCAGCGTTTCGGGAAACAGATACCACTCGTTCAACTGCGCGAAGGCCCAATTCTGCCGCTCGACAAGCGAACATCCGCTTGTCGTTGTGCCGCCGCTGCCTGATGATCCGCCGCCGGCGGTTGCAGTCCCGCCGCTGTCACTGCCACATGCGGACAATGTGAGTGATGCCGCTGTTACCAGCGAAACCAGAACACGGGACATAAGCAACCTTTCGCGACCCCGCGCGCATGAATGTGCAGCGCAGTCTTAGTCGTATCAGGTGCGAAGCGTTGCTCCAACCTTAACAGCGGCGGCGACAATCTTTGCCGTGATGGCCGATAGCTCCTCGTCGGTAAAGCTCTTGTCGCTGGGCTGCAGCGTTACTTCCACGGCAAGCGAAATATGCCCGTCGGGGACGCCAGCGCCGGCAAACACGTCAAAAAGGCGTGCGCCTGTGATCACGGCCTTATCCGCGCCTTTGACCGCGCGGATGAGCGCATCGCTTGCGAGATCGACTGGCACGAGGAAAGCAAAGTCACGGCGCACGACTTGCAGTGCGGGCGGGGCGAAAGCGGGGCGCATGAAGCCGTTTCCGCGTTTGGCAGGGACCGCGTCGAGATAGATTTCGGCGGCAACGACCGCGCCGGTCAGGTCGAAAGCCTTGGCCGTGGCGGGATGCAGCGTGCCGAAGCTGGCGAGGACTGTTTTGGGGCCGAGGCGCAATGTCCCCGACTGGCCGGGGTGGTAGTGTGCGCCTGCGTCTCCAAAGACTTGGAGATTGTCGACAGGTGCACCGGCAGCGCCGAGCAGTGCGAGCGCTTCGGCTTTGGCATCATAGGCGTCGAAGGTTCGCGTTTTGCCCTGCGCCCAACCGCGCGGCGTCCGTTCGCCTGTAAGCACCACGCCGACAGTCAGCGGCTCGGCCTCGCCCAGATAGCGCCGCCCGATCT
>JAYUQI010000196.1:0-3100 GCA_043756805.1 Sphingomonas sp. | reverse complement strand
GATGATGTCGCGCAGGTTGAGCGTCTCGGGGCGACCGCCACGGATCGCGAGCATGTTCGCCGGAAAGCTCGATTGCGCGGGCGTGTGCCGCCAGAGCTGGTTGAGGACGACTTCGGGCGTCGCGTCGCGCTTCAGGTCGATAACAATGCGGACGCCGAGGCGGCTCGATTCGTCGCGGATGTCGCTGACGCCTTCGATGCGCTTGTCCTTGGCGGCTTCGGCGATTTTCTCGACGAGTGCGTTCTTGCCCTGCTGGTAAGGGATTTCGGTGAGCACGATGGAACGCCGGTCGCTGCGGCCTTCCTCGACTTCATGTTTCGACCGCACGATGATCGAGCCGCGTCCCGTGTGATAGGCCGATTTCGCGCCATGCTGGCCGAGGATGAGGCCGCCCGTGGGAAAGTCGGGGCCGGGGATGATCTCGATCAGTTCGTCGATCGTGATCGCGCCATTGTCCATATAGGCAAGACAGGCGTTGATGACTTCGCCGAGGTTATGCGGCGGAATGTTGGTCGCCATGCCGACGGCGATGCCTCCCGCGCCGTTGACGAGGAGGTTGGGAAAGCGTGCGGGGAGAACTTGCGGTTCATGTTCCGATGCGTCGTAGTTGGGGCTGAAATCGACGGTATCCTTGTCGAGGTCATCGAGCAGCGCATTGGTGACTTTGGCCAGCCGCGCTTCGGTATAGCGCATTGCTGCAGGCTCGTCGGGGTCCATCGATCCGAAATTGCCCTGACCATCGATGAGCATGACGCGCATCGACCAGTCCTGCGCGAGCCTTGCCAGCGCGCCGTAAATCGCGCTGTCGCCGTGCGGGTGATATTTACCCATGACGTCACCGACGATGCGGCTGCACTTGCGATACGCCTTGCCAGCGACATAGCCCGCTTCGTGGCACGCATAGAGAATGCGGCGGTGAACAGGCTTCAGGCCGTCACGGACATCGGGCAGCGCGCGGCTGACAATCACCGACATTGCATAGTCGAGATACGATGTTTTCATCTCGTCAACGATGTTGATCGGCGTGATGTCGGAAGGGTCGGCGAGAATTAGCTCGTCGCTCATGTGCGGGGATTCTTTCGATGACGATTTCGTGACGTTCGCTCTAGCGCGGTCTGGCATCAGTTACCAGTGTTACGCCTGTTCTTCGGCAGCGTTCTCGCTTCGAAAGTGTAATTGGTTCACGCGAAGGCGCGAAGAAGAAGTGAAGGCGCAAAGGGTTTGGCGCCGAACACTGTCTTTGCGCCTTTCCTTCTTCTTCGCGCCTTTGCGTGAACCCTTCACTGAGCTGCGGAAAGAGCCAAGATCAATCAGGAATGCGAATCCCGTCCCATGCGAAATGACCGCCACTGTCGGCGGGGGTCAGACTATCGATAACGCGCAGCAACTCTTCGGCGGCAAAGGCGGGTGTAAACAGCTTTTCCGGCGCGACATTGCCCTGAAAAGGCTTGCTCATGCCCGTATCCACCGTGCCGGGGTGAAGCGTGACGATGATGGCTTGGGGTCGGTTGCGTGCGGTTTCGATGGCAATGGTTTTCATTAGCATGACGAGCGCCGCTTTGGAAGCGCGATAGCCGTGCCAGCCGCCTGTGCGATTGTCGCCAATGCTGCCCACGCGCGCGCCCAGAACCGCGAACACGGTGCGGCGATCGCGCGGCATTTTGGAGATCAGATGCTTGGCGACGATAGCGGGCGCAATAGTATTGATCGCGAAGCTGCGCGCAAGCAAGTCGGGGTCAAGTTCCTTCAGCGCGCGTTCGGGGCGCTGGCGGTCGTCGTGGAGCATGCCGGTTGTGACGATAGCGAGATCGATTTCGTCGATCCCCGCAGCGGCGCGGGCGATGCTGGCTTCGTCGGTTGGATCAACTTCGGGCCGGGACCATCGCAACGCCCCGTCGATCTGATCGGCGAGCGCCGTCCCGATGCCACCCTGACCGATGATGATGCTGGTCATAGAGACTTCCGCAGTCCTGAGCCTGTCGAAGGACGGTGAGCGCGCGTGAACCGTGCTTCGACAGGCTCAGCACTTCGGTGTGAAGTCATTCCGGCAGGAAATCGGGCACCGACAGATAACGCTCGCCCGTGTCATAATTAAACCCAATGACCCGCGCGTTCGCACTCAGATCGGGCAATTTCTGGGCAATCGCCGCCAATGTTGCGCCCGACGAAATGCCGACAAGCATTCCTTCCTCGGCGGCCGCGCGCTTGGCCATTGTCTTAGCGTCAGCCGGATCGACCTTGATTACGCCGTCAAGCAACTGCGTGTGAAGGTTCGCAGGCACAAATCCTGCGCCGATCCCCTGAATTGGATGCGGCCCTGGTTGTCCGCCCGAAATAACGGGGGACAGCGTCGGCTCAACGGCGAACACTTTGAAATTCGGCCAGACTTTCTTCAGCGCTTCAGCGCAGCCTGTAATATGCCCACCTGTGCCGACACCGGTGATCATGGCATCCAGCCCATCGGGGAAGTCAGCGAGTATCTCCTGTGCCGTCGTCCGCACATGGACCGCGATGTTGGCTGGGTTTTCAAACTGCGCGGGCATCCAGCTATTGGGCGTTGCCGCCACTAGTTCGATGGCGCGTTCGATGGCGCCCTTCATCCCTTTTTCACGCGGCGTCAGATCAAACGTCGCGCCATAGGCCAGCATCAGCCGCCGCCGCTCGAGCGACATGCTTTCGGGCATGACGAGCACGAGCTTATAGCCCTTCACCGCAGCCACCATCGCAAGGCCGATACCGGTATTGCCTGACGTCGGCTCGACAATCGTCCCGCCGGGTTTCAGAGCGCCTGACACTTCGGCGTCCTCGATCATCGCCAGCGCAATGCGATCCTTGATCGACCCGCCGGGATTGGTCCGTTCGGATTTGATCCACACTTCGTTGTTCGGAAACAGCTTGCTCACGCGGATGTGCGGCGTGTTGCCGATGGTTTCGAGGATGTTGGCGGCTTTCATGCTGGCGCCGGCTGGACATTGGCCAGTCCAAAAGATGCGCCGGGCGGTGATTTTCAGAGGGGAGGCAGGCGCTTTTTCCATTGCACCGCGGAAACGCGCTGCCTCTAGTTTGCCCCTTAAGCTCAATGTATCTTAAGGCGCTAAAA
>JAYUQI010000195.1:0-8497 GCA_043756805.1 Sphingomonas sp. | reverse complement strand
ACAAAATGGGCATCGACGTTTGGGAAGTCATCCGCCTCGCCAATCGCCACCCGCGCGTCAACATATTGTCGCCTGGCCCCGGCGTCGGCGGGCATTGCATTGCAGTAGACCCGTGGTTCATCGTCCACTCAGCGCCCGAGATCACGCCGCTGATCCGCACCGCACGAGAGGTGAATGACGCGAAAATCGATTATGTGGTCGATCAGGCCAGCAAACTGATCGACGCCAATCCGGGCCGCGTCGCAGTCCTTGGGCTGGCGTTCAAAGCCAATGTCGATGATTTCCGCGAAAGCCCGGCGCTCAAGGTCGCCGCCGATCTTGCCAAACGGTTCGGGGAGCGCATCGCCATTGTCGAACCCTTTACCGAATCCCTTCCTACCACCTTTGGTGGCACCGGCGCGACACTGATCGACATCGACAGCGCGCTGCTGGAATGCGATGTCATGGTCGTGCTTGTCGATCATGACCTTTTCAAATCGGTGCCGCCCGAGGAACGCGAGGGCAAGGTCGTTTACGACACGCGCGGCATCTGGAGCCACTGACTTTGCAAACCAAGGTCGTGCCTTTTTCCGATCAGGCCATTGCCGACGCCACACGGCTGATCTTGGCGGGGCACCCCGTCGCCGTGCCGACAGAAACTGTTTATGGTCTTGCGGCTGACGCAACGTCGGCATCGGCCGTGGCAGCAATTTACGCAGCAAAGGGTCGCCCTTCGTTCAATCCGCTGATTGTGCATGTCGGGAATATGGATGATGCGCGGGCCATCGGCGCATTCGGTCCCGCCGCCGTAAAGCTTGCCGAACAATATTGGCCGGGGCCGTTGACGATCGTTGTGCCGCTTCGTGCTGATGCGAAGATCGCTTCACTGACAACGGCCGGACTGCGGACAATTGCGCTCAGGATACCCGATCACAGGGCCATGCGCGCCTTGCTCGCATCGACGGGCCTTCCGCTCGCCGCACCAAGCGCCAACGCCAGCGGCAGCATCTCACCGACTCGCGCAGACCATGTCTTGCGCACACTCGCGGGCAGGATACCGATGATCATCGATGATGGACCGACGGCGGGCGGCATCGAATCGACCATCGTGAAGGTAGAGGGAAACGCGACATATCTGCTTCGGCATGGACCGATCATCATACGCGATACCGTCACTGGCGGCGGCGATACTATCGAGGCACCGGGACAGCTGGCCGCCCATTATGCGCCGTCCAAACCATTGCGGTTGAATGCTGGCACAGCCGCCGCCGACGAATGGCATATGGGATTTGGCGATGTCGCGGGCACCGGCAGCCTCAGTTCGAGCGGCGATCTGAACGAGGCGGCTGGCAAGCTGTTTGACCTGCTCCACATTGCCGATTTGTCGCCAGCCAGGCGGATCGCTGTCGCGCCCATACCCGATACCGGGCTGGGCCTCGCCATCAACGACAGACTGCGTCGTGCTGCTGTGGGTGCCCGATGAGGATATTGGTCACGGGAGCGGCGGGGTTTATTGGCGCAGCCGTATCGGCAGCGCTGCTTGCACGCGGCGATAAAGTTCTCGGGATCGACAATCTAAACGATTATTATGATCCGGCGCTGAAACATGCGCGGCTGGCGGAACTGGTCGGCCCTGACTTCGAGTTCCATGCCTTTGATTTCGCGATGGACATGCCGCTCGGTGGCGAGACATTCGACCGGATCATTCACCTCGGTGCACAGGCCGGCGTCCGTTATTCGCTGACCAATCCGCATGCCTATGTGAAATCCAACCTCGTCGGCCACGTGAATATGCTCGAACTGGCGCGGTCGCGGGCAGTGCCGATGGTCTATGCCTCGTCGTCCTCGGTTTACGGGGGCAACACTAAAATGCCGTTTGCCGTCGAAGATCGCGCCGACCATCCCGTCTCGCTGTATGCCGCGACCAAGCGCGCTGACGAACTGATGAGCGAAACCTATGCGCATCTGTATCGCATCCCGCTGACAGGCTTACGTTTTTTCACGGTTTATGGCCCGTGGGGACGGCCCGACATGGCGCCGTGGCTGTTTACCAAAGCAATCCTAGCCGGTGAGCCGATCAGGGTTTTCAACCACGGCAAGATGCGCCGCGACTTCACTTATATCGACGACATCGTCACCGGCGTGCTGGCCTGTAGCGACCAACCGCCCGCCGATGACGGCACTCCCAAACCGGGCGGGAGTGTTGCCCCGCATACGATCTACAACATCGGCAACAACCGGCCCGAAGAGCTCATGCATTTCATCGGTCTTATCGAAGACGCAACGGGCAAAAAAGCAGTCTGCGATTTTCAGCCAATGCAGCCCGGTGACGTGCCCGCGACCTATGCCGACATCGACCCCATAACCCGCGACCACGGCTATGCGCCGACAACCTCGCTTGACGTCGGCATTCCCAAGTTTATCGACTGGTTCAGATCATACCATCGCGTTTGACGCCTTGAGCCGATCTGCATGCTTCTTGCGGAATTTCGCCAGTTTCGGCGCGGCAACCATCTGGCAATAAGGGTTGGTCGCGCCCTCGCGTTCGAAATATTCCTGATGATAATCCTCGGCGACATACCAGGGGGCGTCGGGTTCGATGGTCGTGACAATCGGGCGTGATTGATCAGCCTGCGCGCGGGCAATCGCGGCGCGGGCAGCCGCTTCCTGTTCGGGCGAATGCGGGAAAATCGCCGAGCGATATTGCGTGCCGATGTCATTGCCTTGCCGATTGAGTTGCGTCGGGTCATGGATCTCGAAGAAAATGTCGAGGATCTCGTCGAAGGTGACCACCGCAGGATCGAACATAATCCGGATCGCTTCGGCATGGCCCGTGCTGCCGCTGCACACCGCTTTATAGGTCGGGTTGGCAATATGCCCGCCGATGTAGCCGCTTTCAACGCTTTCGACGCCCGCCAGATTGTCATAAATCGGCTCGACGCACCAGAAGCATCCGGCGGCAAGAGTAGCGGTTTCGGTGGTCATGGGTGCTCTCCGTTCCGCATATAGATAGGCGCGATCAATTAGGCCGCAAGTTCCTCGGCGGTCAGTTTATAGAGAATATCAGCCCCAGCAGTCGCCGCCGCGGCCTTGCCCAGCGCTTCGGGCACGAGATGATCAAGATAATAGCGGACGGTTACGCGCTTTGCCTTGTCGAAGGCGCTGTTGGACGCGGCCGCTTTGCCCTGCCGCGCCATCAGACCGCCGCAGGTCATGACCGCAACCATGTCGAGGAACGGATAGCTGCCCGCCAGCCGGTCTTCCATGCTCGCAGACAACAGATAGTCGGCCGCGCTTTCGACAGCATCGGCAAGGTGCAACAGCGCAGTCTCGCCGGCCCCATCAGCGCGGACGTCGGCGATCAATGCCCTGAGCGCCGCGCCGCCGTCGCCGGTCAGCTTGCGACCCACGAGGTCCGCCGCCTGAATACCGTTGGTGCCTTCATAGATCGGGGCGATGCGGATGTCGCGGTAATGCTGGGCTGCGCCGGTATCCTCGACAAAGCCCATGCCGCCGTAGATTTGCACACCAAGGCTCGCGACTTCGCAGCCGATGTCCGTTCCATAAGCCTTGGCCAGCGGCGTGAGCAAATCGACACGCGCTTTGGCCCCGTCGACGCCTGCATTCGCCCGGTCGACGTAACCCGCCGCCGAATAGATCAGCGCGCGTGCCGCTTGCGTCAGCGCTTTCATCCGCAACAGCATCCGGCGGACATCGGGATGCTCGATAATCGTCGATCCGCCCTGAATACGATCCTTGGCATAGGCCAGCGCCGCCTGCGTCGCGCGCTCGCCGATCTGGACACCCTGAAGCCCGACATTCAGCCGGGCATTGTTCATCATCGTGAACATCGCACGGATCCCGCCCATTTCGGGGCCGATCAGCCAGCCCCGGCAATCATCATTGTCGCCGTAGGACAGCACGCAGGTCGGCGAGGCATTGATGCCAAGCTTATGTTCGATCGAGACGCAGCGCACTTCATTGGCTTCGGTAAAACTGCCATCTGGCGCAGGCCGGAATTTGGGCACGAGAAAAAGCGAAATCCCCTTGGTTCCCGCCGGTGCACCCGGCGTGCGCGCGAGAACGAGATGGACGATATTGTCGGTCAGGTCATGGTCGCCAAAGGTGATGTAAATCTTGGTGCCGGTGATGCTGTAGCTGCCGTCGGCGCGCGGCGTTGCCGTCGTCCGCAGAGCGCCGACGTCCGATCCGGCTTGCGGTTCGGTCAGGTTCATTGTTCCTGTCCACGCGCCACTGACGAGCTTGGGAAGATAGGTGGCACGCTGCTCATCGCTGCCGTGGGTATGGATCGCCTCGATCGCGCCGACCGTCAGCATCGGGCACAGCGTGAAGGCCATGTTGGCCGAGCCGAGATCTTCGAGCACGACCGTTGCGAGGCTGAACGGCAGCCCCTGTCCGCCGAAGGCTTCGGGCCCGTCAAGCGAGCCCCAGCCGCCATCGACATAGGCTTGATAGGCGGCTTTATAACCGTCAGGCATTATGACCTTGCCGCCCGAGTCACCTGGCGCCCAGCGCGCGCCGACGGTGTCGCCGATCCGGTTGAGCGGTGCAAACGCGCCCGCCGCGAACGCGCCCGCGCCTTCGAGGATCGCGTCGACAATGTCGGCGTCCACGCCAAGCTCTGCGATGCCGGTGATGGTTTCGAGAACAAAGCGCTGTTCGGCGAGGGGGGGAGTGTAGGTCATTGGGGGCTTTCGGGTTTGTCGCTCGTCGAGCCAATAGCGAGAAGAGAGGCCGGCCTCAAATGCTATCGAGACAACTCCGTGACCGGCTCTATTAACCCTTGGCCAACGGCCAAGATTAGATCATATAACGCGCATGAGTGCCTCACCAAACCCGATTGTTCTCGTTGAGCTGAACGAAGTGCCAAATGTGGTTCTAAACGCTTACGCAGAACATAGATCGCATTTTTTTCAGGACTTTCTGGCAGCAAGTGATCGTTACACGACCGTTACGCCCGACCAAATTCAATTAGACCCCTGGATCGCGTGGCCGACTTTGCATCGCGGCGTGAACGACCAAGCGCACGGCCTGCTGCGTCTGGGGCAGGACACGGCGCTGGCCGATAAAGATTATCCTGCAATCTGGAAAATTTTGCAGGACGCCGACGTCCCGACCGGTGTCTACGGCTCGCTTTTTTCCAGCTGCGAAACCGATCAGTTGGGTTACGAGTTTTTCGTACCGGATGTGTTTTCACCACACGACCGGGTCAATCCTGCTTCGTTGCAGCGTTTTCAGTCATTTAATCTGGAGATGACACGCGATTCGGCCAGAAACGCCAGTGAGAAGGTGGCCAGCGGCGGGGCGCGCGCGATGAGCGCGTTGGCGCTGTCAGGCCGATTAAGCCTGGGCACCGTGTCGCGTGTGGCCGGCCAGCTTATTAGCGAACGGCTCGATCGGCGAACGGTGTCGCGACGACGCAACACCCAGACCGAACTACATGCCGACGTGTTTTCGAGCCTGTTGAAAAAACAAAAGCCGCTGTTCTCGACATTTTACACCAATAATGTCGCGGCAGCCATGCACCGCTTCTGGTCTGCCGCGGTTCCGGGTTCGGATCTCAATACCCATCGTCTGAGCCCTGCTTGGCTCGATCAATACTCGGACGAAGTTTTCAATGCGCTGTTCTCGGTAGAGCGCCTGCTCGCACGGCTGACCAGCGGGGAATTCGAGCCGATGACAATCGTGGTCGCGAGCGCGCTGGGACAAGAGGAAATTCCGGCAGAGAATCATTCAAGGTTCTTGACGGTCACCGATCTCTCAGTGTTTGCGCGCGCTGTTCTAGGCGAGGATCATGGCCGCGCCACTTTCACCAGCGTGCCGACGATGGTCCCCGACTTTTCGCTGCAATTTGGTGAGCCAGCTGATGCAACGCGGGTCATGAATCGCCTTGCGACGCTCGAAATCAATGGTGCCCGGCCGGTTGAGACCTATGAGCGCATGTTGCAGAAAAATGTCGTCGGTCAAGGTCCCCGCATGTCGCACATCCGGTACGACTATGGCGAAGGTAGTCATTTCAAGCACGCGTTTACCTACAAGCAAAGCAATGCTCACACGGTTCACATCAGCCTACAAATCGATGACTACGCTGGCCCGGCCGAAGTTCGGATCGGTAATGAGACCTTGGGGTTCGATCAGATCGGACTTGGCTTTGTATCGCACGACGAAGCCGTAAATTGCACTGCCCAACATTGCGCGGAGGGTGCGATGTTCGTGCACAGCGGATCGACGGGTTCCGCGCCGCGGATGATAGAACACCGATCGATCCTGGATGTGGCGCCCAGCATACTGCGGCATTTCAACGTCGCAATCCCGGCATATATGGCGGGCGAAGGATCGATCCCGCTGTCCTGAAGTTTACAGTTGAACTCAACTGGCCGACGGCACTCTTCGGTTTATGTTGCTACGCACAACATACGGGCCTATCTCAATTAGCCATCTGGCATTCGGAAAAATGATTATTCATGGCAACGCAATCATTGCCTTCGGATCCGTCGTCAGCCGCTGAAGACGGATCCGCAAAAGGCCTGCGCGACCTCAACGCCCGCATTGCGCTGGCAGAACAGCATGGGCGGGGCCGGCGCCTGACGCGGACTCTGATTTCGGCTTCGCTGATGGCGGCCGACCTCGGGGCCCTGATCTTGGGCTTCACGTCGGCCAATATCATCGTCTACGGCTTTACCGATTTGCCGCAAATCGGCACGGTGCTAGCGGCCAGCCTCCCGCTGATGCTGATGTTCGGCCTGCATGACAGCGCCTACAGCTCGCGGGTCGGGATCAGTGCGCCGAGAAGCATTTATAGCGGTTTGAAATCGATTGCCTTCCTCGCGGCGGGGCTCATGCTGCTGGCGTTTTTGTTCAAGGTCGGTGCCGAGTTTTCGCGCGCGCAGTTCGTCATCGGAACGCTGCTGTCTGCGGTTCTCTTGTCCGTATTTCGCTGGGGCGTCGCCAATTTTAACAAGGTGCCCGCATCGCGCGGGCTATTCGCCGATCTTCATATCTTCGATGGCGGCTATCAGCCGAAGGACGCCGGCTTGTTCGTGCTCGATGCACGGGAAGCCGGACTCTCCCCTGGGCGCAGCGATTCGCATGCGATGAGCCGCCTCGGCATGTTCGCCAAGGGCATGGACAGCGTGATCGTCCACTGCGCCCCCGGTGCGCGCGACGGTTGGGCGCAGGCGCTCAAAACCCTGGACGTTCCGTCCGAAATCGTAATCCCGGAACTTGACGCTTTGAAACCGCTGGCGATCACGGCGCGCGACGGGCATGCGAGCGTTCTGCTCAGCGACGGTCGGCTGACTTGGGAACAGGAGCTGCTGAAGCGTATCTTCGATGTTGTGCTCGTCGTCCCGGTGCTGCCGCTCCTCGCGCCAGTCTTTGCGATCGTCGCGCTGGCGATCAAGATCGACAGCCGCGGCCCGGTGTTCTTCCGGCAGGACCGCATCGGCACCGGCAATCGTTCATTCCGCATCTGGAAATTCAGGTCGATGAAAGTCAGCTTGCAGGACGACAAGGCGACTAAGCTAACCGAACGCAATGATCCGCGGGTGACACGCGTCGGTGCATTTTTACGGCGCACCAGCCTTGATGAGCTGCCCCAGCTGCTCAATGTCCTGACCGGCGACATGAGTCTGGTCGGCCCCCGCCCGCATGCGCCGCTCGCAAAGGCCGGATCGCTTTTGTACTGGGAAGTCGATCAGTCCTATTGGGAGCGCCATGTGGTGAAGCCCGGCATCACCGGCCTCGCCCAGATCCGCGGCTTTCGCGGCAACACCTTTGTCGAAGACAACCTGCGCGACCGGCTTCAGGCGGATTTGGAATATGTGGCGCAATGGAGCCTGATCCTCGACGTCAGAATTCTGGCCTCGACGCTGACGATGCCGTTCAATCGGAATGCGTTTTAGGACGCTCAGAGCCCGGCCGCTTCACCGGGCGCTTCCAGCATCCACCGCATCGTATCGGACAGCGATTTCGGCTGCCATCCCGGCAAAAGGCTTTGCAGGTGTTCGGGTGTTCCGCCCAGTGTTGCCACATCGTTTTTTCGGACGAACGCGGGGTTGACTCGGACTTCGAGATCGTGGCCCGACACTGCCGACGCCATAGCCAGCACGTCGCGCAATCCGTGCAGGGTGCCCGTGCAGATGTTCACCGTCGTCTTGACGTCGGTGTCTAGGGCGAGACCGCAATACGCTTCGGCCACCGAGCGAACGTCACCGAAGTCACGACGGACGTCGAGATTGCCAAGCTCGATTACCGGCGCCTTGCGACGAAAGTGGCTGATGATCTTCGGGATCAGGTAAATCTCATCCTGGCCGACACCTGTGTAGTTGAACGGGCGCATGATTGTGATGTCGAGTGCATCGGCCCAGTATCTTGCCCCCAATTCCATGGCATATTTGCTGACGGCATAGGGATTGCTCGGTGCAGGCATCGCCTCTTCACTGATTATCCCACTTGCCTGTGGACCATAAACCTGCGCGCTGCTTGCCAGTACGCA
>JAYUQI010000194.1:0-3118 GCA_043756805.1 Sphingomonas sp. | reverse complement strand
AGAATTGGGGATCACGCGAAGAACGCGAAGGTCGCGAAGAGAGACTGCCAGTTTCGCTTGCCCGATCCATCAAGGGCGTTGAATAGAGCATTATGCTTCGCCGTCTCACTCGTCGCCCGCGCTCGGCCATACGCGCTTTTCTGGCCCAGGAAAGCGCAGGCGGGCTGCTCCTGATTGCGGCGGCTGTGCTGGCCATGGCCGTCGCCAATTCGCCGCTGGCGTGGACCTATTTTCATGCGCTGCATCTCGAAACCGGGCCCGTCCTGACGCCCAAGCTCGGGCCGATGACGCCGCATCTGTGGATCAATGATGGGTTGATGAGCCTGTTCTTCCTGCTCGTCGGGCTGGAGATCAAGCGCGAGTTTCTCGACGGGCATCTGTCGACCTGGGCCGACCGGCGCTTGCCGTTCATCGCGGCCGCCGCAGGCATGGCAGTGCCCGCGATCGTCTATCTGGCCGTGACCGGCGGCGATCATGCCCTGACACGCGGCTGGGCGATTCCGGCGGCGACCGACATTGCGTTTGCGCTGGGATTGCTGGCGCTGCTCGGCAAGCGCGCGCCGACCTCGCTCAAACTGTTCCTGACCACGGTGGCGATTGTCGATGATGTCGGCGCTGTCATCATCATTGCGATATTCTACACGGCCAGCCTGAACCTGATGGCGCTTGCCGCCTCGTTCGCAGTGCTCGCGGGGATGTTTGGCATGAACCGCGCGGGCGTGAAGCATCCCGCGTGGTATTTCGCGGCGTTCCTCTTGCTGTGGTATTTTGAACTGCTGTCGGGCGTGCATGCGACGGTGGCTGGCGTTCTCGCGGCGATGGCGGTGCCGATCACGATCACACCCGCAGCGCCCGACGCCGAGAATTCGACGCTGCACCGGATGGAGCATGCACTGCACCCGTGGGTCGCGTTTGCGATTGTGCCAATATTTGGCTTCGCCAATGCAGGCGTCACGCTGGGCGGCGGCATTTCCGTGTTTGCGCCGCTGCCGCTGGCGATTGCGCTCGGACTGTTGGTCGGCAAGCAAGTCGGCGTGTTCGGCAGCGTGTGGCTGGCTGTAAAGGCAGGGGTCGCAACACGTCCGGCGGGCGCAAGCTGGGCACAGGTTTACGGGGTATCGCTGTTGTGCGGCATCGGCTTTACGATGAGTCTTTTCATCGGCGGGCTTGCGTTTCCCGCGCAGCCAGAGGCAGACGCGGTCAAGATCGGTGTGCTTCTGGGATCGTTTTTGTCCGCAGTAGCCGGCGTTTTGGTGCTTCGGCTTACAGCTTCGACGTCAGTTCCGGCACGATCTTGAACAGGTCACCGACCAAGCCGATGTCCGCCACCTGGAAAATCGGCGCATCCTCGTCCTTGTTGATCGCGATGATCGTCTTCGAATCCTTCATCCCCGCCAGATGCTGGATCGCGCCGCTGATACCGACAGCGATATAGACCTCGGGAGCAACGATCTTGCCGGTCTGGCCGACCTGGTAATCATTGTGGACATAGCCCGCATCGACGGCGGCACGGCTGGCACCGACGCCCGCGCCGAGCTTGTCGGCAAGCGGTTCGATGATCGAGTGGAAATTCTCCGAGTTCTGCAACGCACGGCCGCCCGAGACGATGATCTTCGCGCTTGCAAGTTCGGGGCGGTCGGATTTCGACAGTTCGGCACCGACGAACGAGGACATGCCCCTGTCGCCGGTCGAGGCAATCGCTTCCACCGTGCCGCTGCCGCCGCTGCGTTCGGCCTTGGCAAAGGCAGTGCCGCGCACAGTGATGACTTTCTTGGCATCCGACGACTGGACCGTTGCGATAGCGTTGCCCGCATAGGTCGGTCGCGTGAAGGTGTCGGCGCTTTCAACCGACAGGATTTCGCTGATCTGCATCACGTCGAGCAGGGCAGCGACGCGCGGGGCGATATTCTTGCCGTTGGCCGTGGCAGGCGCGACGAAGGCATCATGATGCCCCATCAGTTCAACGATCAGCGGCGCGACATTTTCGGCGAGCGCATGATCGAACGCGGCATCGTCGGCAACATGGACCTTGCTCACGCCAGCGATTTTGGCGGCATCGGCACCAACACCGGCGATGCCTTTGCCTGCGACGATGAGGTGCACTTCGCCGAGTTGCGACGCAGCCGTGATCGCGGAAAGCGTGGCGTCCTTGATACCAGCGGCATCATATTCGACCCATACCAATGTTTTCATAACCAAAATCTCCGTTCGGGCTGAGCATGTCGAAGCCCTGCCTTTCTTTCTTCATTTGAGCATTTGAGAAGGACAACCCTTCGACAGGCTCAGGGAAAACGGACTAGGCAGCGACGCCCATATCCTTGAGTTTTGCGACGAGCGCATCGACGTCAGCAACCTTGATGCCCGCCACCCGTTTTGGCGGCTCGACAACATGCAACGTGGTGAGGCGTTTGGTCACGTCAACGCCGTAATCGGCGGGCGTTTTCTGCGCCATCGGCTTCGATTTCGCCTTCATGATATTGGGCAGCGAGGCATAGCGCGGTTCGTTGAGGCGCAGGTCGGTGGTGATAATCGCGGGCGTTTTGAGCGTGACGGTTTCAAGACCGCCATCGACTTCACGGATAACAGTCACACTATCGCCATCGACCGTGACGGCGCTGGCAAAGGTGCCCTGCGGACGACCGGTCAGCGCGGCGAGCATCTGGCCGACTTGGTTGCTGTCGTCGTCGATCGCTTGCTTGCCGAGAATGACAAGGCCGGGCTGTTCCTCCGCGACGACGGCGGCAAGCAGCTTGGCAACCCCCAGCGGCTCGACGTCGGTTTCACTGACGATCAGGATCGCGCGGTCGGCGCCCATGGCGAGCGCGGTGCGCAGCGTTTCCTGCGATTTCTGTTCGCCGATGCTGACCGCGATAATCTCGGTCGCGACGCCTTTTTCCTTCAGGCGAATGGCTTCCTCGACCGCGATTTCGTCGAACGGATTCATGCTCATCTTGACGTTGGCAAGATCGACGCCGCTGCCGTCCGCCTTCACGCGCGGTTTCACATTGTAATCAATGACCCGCTTTACGGGGACGAGGATTTTCATTCTGCGCTCCTGAGAATCGCTTTACGTTAACGTCAACTTTAAGTTGCACTGCATCAATTACGGGCGCTTTTC
>JAYUQI010000193.1:0-3119 GCA_043756805.1 Sphingomonas sp. | reverse complement strand
ATCGGGGGCGGAGGCAGCGCATCGACACTGGCGTTCGAATTATCGGATGGCGCCCAGAGGCTTATCATCAATTGCGGGGGGGCGCGGGGCAGCGCGGCGATGGCCGCCGATCTCGCCAATGGCTTGCGGACGACGGCGGCGCATTCGACGCTTGTGGTCGGCGACAGCAATTCGACGGCGATCCATGCTGACGGGACGCTCGGCGCTGGGGTCCGTGCGGTCGAGCTCGACCGGCAGGAAGCCGAAGGTGGCAGCCGCATCGATGCCAGCCACGATGGTTACGCCAAGCGTTTCGGCTTTATCCATAAACGCATGCTTGCGCTTTCCGCCAATGGCCGCGAGTTGCGCGGCGAGGATGCGCTCCTCCCCGCCCCGCGCCGCCGCAAGGCCAGCAGCGCGCGGTTTGCGATCCGTTTTCACCTCGCGCCCGGCGTTGAAGTCACCCCGACTGCCGACGGTCTCGCGGCGCTGCTGCGCATCGATCATGGGCCGCTCTGGCAATTTCGCTGTCGCGGCGGCGCGCTGACCATCGAGGAAAGCCTGTCGATCGACAGCGCGGGCCGGCCCGTGCCGACCTTGCAGTTTGTCGTCTCGGGCGAAGCGCCAGCGGGCGGCGCAACGGTCGGATGGTTATTGAAACGGGCGGGATGATCACGGAAACCCCGCAGTCCTGAGCCTGTCGAAGGACGGTTCGGCGCGTTAACCGTGCTTCGACAAGCTCAGCACTGCGGATCAATGAAGAAAGTTGTTTTGATGATCAAAATCACCCGTGCCCTGCTCTCCGTGTCCGACAAGACCGGTTTGGTCGAACTCGGCCAGGCGCTTGCCGCGCGCGGGGTCGAGCTGGTCTCGACCGGCGGGACGGCAAAGGCGCTGCGCGACGCGGGCCTTGTCGTGCGCGACATTGATGACCTGACGGGCTTTCCCGAAATGATGGACGGGCGCGTCAAGACGCTGCACCCGAAGGTCCACGGTGGGTTGCTCGCCGTGCGCGATAATGCCGACCATATGACGGCCGCTGAAGCCCACGCGATTGGCATGATCGATCTGGTCGTCGTCAATTTGTATCCGTTTGCCGCGACCGTAACGCGCGGCGCAGCCCGTGAGGAAGTGATCGAGAATATCGACATCGGCGGGCCATCGATGATCCGTTCCGCCGCAAAGAACCACGCATTTGTGACAGTGGTGACCGATCCGGCGGATTATGCCGATCTCGCCAGCGGCACGACGACGCTTGACCAGCGCAAGCGGTTCGCCGCCAAGGCCTATGCGCTCACCGCGCAATATGATGCGACGATCAGCGCCTGGTTTGCCTTTGCCGATCAGGGCGAGATGTTTCCCGAAAAGGTCAGCATGCCGCTGCAAATCGGGCATGAATTGCGCTATGGTGAAAATCCTCACCAGCGCGCGGCGCTTTATATTCCCGCCGGACCTGCCACCAAAGGGATTGCGCAGGCCGAGCAGGTTCAGGGCAAAGAGCTCAGCTACAATAACTACAACGACGCCGATGCCGCGCTGGAACTGGTCAGCGAATTCCGTGACGGCCCGCCGACAGTGGTCATCGTGAAACATGCCAACCCATGTGGTGTGGCGTCGGGTGATACGCTCATCGAGGCTTATCAAGCGGCATTTTCTTGTGACACCGTATCGGCCTTTGGCGGCATCATTGCGTGCAACCGGCCCCTCGACGGTGCGACCGCCGAAGCGATCAGCGAAATCTTTACCGAAGTGGTTGTCGCGCCTGATGCGGATGCCGACGCACGCGCCGTTTTTGCGCGCAAAAAGAACTTGAGGTTGTTGTTGACCGGCACGCTGCCTGATCCGCAACGAGCGGGCCTGACGATGAAATCGGTTGCGGGCGGCTTCCTGCTCCAAACGCGCGACACGGGGACCATCGGATCCGACGATCTGAAAGTCGTCACCAAACGCGCGCCGACGGCACAGGAACTTGCCGACTGCCGCTTTGCCTGGACCGTCGCCAAGCACGTCAAGTCAAACGCCATCGTCTATGCCAAAGGCGGCAGCACGGCTGGGATCGGCGCGGGGCAGATGAACCGGCTTGAATCGGCGCGCATCGCGGCGTGGAAAGCCAGGGACGCGGCGGAAAAGGCGCACTGGACCGAAGCACGCACGATTGGGTCAGCGGTCGCATCGGACGCATTCTTCCCCTTTGCCGATGGCTTGCTCGCGGCCGTCGAAGCCGGGGCAACCGCCGTGATCCAGCCCGGCGGGTCGATCCGCGATAACGAGGTTATTGCCGCCGCTGACGACGCGGGGCTCGCCATGGTCTTTACCGGGATGCGTCACTTCCGACATTAATCCCCGATTTTGCAAAGAGCTTGCGGTCTTCGGGTTTGAAGCCGAAGCGCCATATTGCCGCACAATAGACGACGAGCATTGCGGGAACACCAATCAGGAGTTCGCTCCATTCGGGCGTTGCCGTTGCGATGCCGCCGACGCCTGCTGCAACGGCGCCAGCGAACAGCAAAGGCCAGCGCCAGAGCGAAATCGGCGCGCCAAGAAGTTTTGCGGCAAGGCGCGATTTGATGATCGCCGACACACCGAGCGAGGCGGCAAGCGCGGCCGCCGGGCCCGCCGCTTGCCATAATTCGGGCCAGCCGCGCTCACGCATGGCAAGGATGAAGAGGAACGACAGACCGGCTTGCAAGGCGAGCGCCCCCAGCGAAATCAGCATGTTGCGAAGGCGCGCAATGTAGACCAGCGCGGCTTCGCTGACGACGGCGGTCGCCGCCAGCACTTCGGCAAGCAGCAGAAACGCCAGCGCGCCATTGCCGCCGACAAAGACACCGCCAACGCCGATCAGCCCCATGATCGCGGCGCCGGGAATGCCGAGCGCAAGCGCGATCCCGGCCTGCGCGGCGACGATCCAGAAACCCACCTGGCTGATCGCGGCCGCAATGGCGGGGCGGTTTCCGGCCTCCAGATTGCGCGTGATGACCGGGCCGAGGACGGGATCGAAACTGGTCTTGAGTTTCTGCGGCAACGACGCGAGATTTTGCGCGACATAATAAATGCCGACAGTGGCGGGCGAGACGAACAGGCCAAGAATCGCGAGGTCGATCCGCCGCGAACCCCATTCGATCGCGTCGGCGGCTGCC
>JAYUQI010000192.1:0-8581 GCA_043756805.1 Sphingomonas sp. | reverse complement strand
GAGCGCAAAGAACTCGCATTGCAGCGGCACAAGCAGTGATTGCGCCGCCACCATAGCGTTGATCGTCAGCAACCCGAGCGACGGCGGGCAATCGATCAAGCAAATGTCCCAGCGACCCGCCGGCCCTGTATTGAGCGCCGCGTCAAGCCGGTGCGTCCGGTTGTCATAAGCGACGAGTTCAACCTCGGCCCCCGACAGATCAACGGTTGCCGCAACGAGATCAAGCCGGGGGACTTTGGTCGGCACGACAGCTTCGGCAAGTGTGCAATCCCCGGTCAAAAGCTCATAACTTGATCGCACCCGATCCGAATGATTGACGCCCAGCCCGGTTGAGGCGTTGCCTTGTGGATCAAGATCGATCAGCAGCACGCGCCACCCCGTGGCGGCCAGCGCCGTTGCGACATTGATCGCAGTCGTGGTCTTGCCGACCCCGCCCTTCTGATTCGCAACGCCGACGCAGATCATCGTTTGCTCTTCACCCTTATTTGCCGCCCGACCAGGATTAGACTTGCCGGATCGGTCACGCTGGTTCGCGCTTCCCAGCTACCTTGCCACGCGCGCGGCAACGACGCCAGTTCGCTTTGCGCACTTTTTCCTTTGGGAAAAAGCCAGACTGTCTCTTTATGGGCAAACGGCCACGCCATCTCGACGAGCGCCGGAAGCGCGGCAACGGCGCGTGCGGTGATGATGTCCACAGGATTGGCCACAAGTTTTTGCACAGTCGAGAAAGCGACACGGACGTTAGAAAGGCCGAGCTTTTCTGCGGCTTCCTGCAGAAACGCTGCGCGACGCGAACGCGACTCGACGAGGATTGTCGACGCGCCGGTCAGGATCGCGGTCACAATACCGGGGACGCCGGCGCCGCTCCCGATATCGAGCCAAGAGTCCTTCCCCTTCCCCGCCAGCAACACCAATTGCGCCGAATCGACGATATGGCGCGACCAAAATGTCGGGAGTGTGCTGGCGCTAACAAGATTTTGGCTTGTCTGGCCGTCGCGAACGAGCGCCGCATAGCCATCCAGCTTCGTGATTGTTTCACGTGAAACATCGAGCTTGTCCACCAACCACGCACGCGCTTCGTCCTCGGTCAACGCATTGCCCCGGCGCGGTTGTAAACGAGTAAGGCCGACAGCGCGGCGGGCGTAATGCCGGGAATACGCTCTGCGTCACCAAGCGTTGCAGGTCGTGCGGCATTAAGGCGCTGGACCATTTCCGCCGACAAACCGGCGATACCGGCATAATCAAGATCGGGGCGAATATTGACATGCGTTGCCGCATGACGCGAAGCCACTTCCGAACGTTGGCGGTCCACATAGGGCGCGTAACGGGCGTCTTCGATGAGTTCGTCGAGGACATCGTCGGGCAAAGTGGCAAATGTCGGATCAAGGACACGCACGCTGTAAGAGTCTAGACTGTCACGACGGATTCGGGCCGCGATCGAGCGATCACCACCGAAGCTCATGACAGTGTCGGCAATCATCCGCGCTGCTTCACGTGCTTGCCAATGGTCCGAACGCACATCGCCAATCAGCCCATGCATCACCCCAATGCCAGTCAACCGGGTCTCGGCATTGTCAGCGCGCAGGTGAAGCCGGTGCTCGGCGCGCGCTGTGAGCATACGATAGGGTTCGGTCACACCTTGCAGAACAAGGTCATCGATCATCACACCGATGTAGCTGGTGTCGCGATCAAGGCGCAGGCGCGAGCGCTTCAGGGCGCTTGCCGCTGCGTTTGCGCCCGCAACAAGGCCCTGCGCAGCGGCCTCTTCATAACCCGTCGTGCCATTGACCTGCCCTGCCAGAAATAATCCCGACAGCGCGCGCGACTCAAGATGGTGATCGAGTGCGCGGGGATCAAGATAATCATATTCGACAGCATAGCCGGGTTGCGCGATGACCACCCGCTCAAGCCCGTCGATAGTGCGGAGCATCGCCAATTGCACTTCGATCGGCAGCGAGGTCGAAATGCCGTTCGGGTAGATCAGGGGATCATCGCGGCCTTCGGGTTCGAGGAAAATCTGGTGCCCGTCGCGATCGCCAAAGCGGACGACCTTATCCTCGATCGATGGGCAATAGCGCGGACCGCTCGCTTCGATAGCACCCGTGAACATCGGCGACTGGTGGAGCGCGCCACGGATGACATCATGTGTCGCGCGGTTGGTGCGGGTGATGGCGCAGAAGAGTTGCGGGAGAACGCGCTTGCCGAGTGGTGACAGCGTCCAGTTGTCATCGTCCGACGGCTGAACATCGAGTCGGCTCCAGTCGATGGTCCGCCCGTCGAGGCGTGGCGGGGTCCCCGTCTTGAGGCGCGCAACCGGAAGGTCGAGCGCGCGGAGTTGCTGGCCGAGAGCGCTTGCAGCAGGTTCATCGGCGCGGCCGCCGTTGGTAATCGCATCGCCGCAAAACATGCGCGCGCTCAGGAATGTGCCCGTGGCGATAACGACGCTTGGCGATTCGATGCGCTCGCCATCACCCAGCTTGACGCCTGCCATCCGGCCTTCGCTGATCAGCAGCGATTCGACTTGCCCTTCGATAATGTCGAGCCCCGCCTGAGCGGCAAGCACAGTTTGCACCGCATCACGATAGGCAATGCGGTCAGCCTGAATCCGTGGCCCCTGCACGGCTTTGCCCTTTGACCGATTGAGCATGCGATAATGAATCGCCGCTGCATCGCCCGCGCGACCGATGATCCCGTCGAGCGCATCGACTTCGCGGACTAGCTGCCCCTTGCCCACACCGCCTATGGCTGGATTACATGACATGGCGCCGACCGTCGCACGCGCCATCGTGACGAGAGCAACGCTTGCCCCGCGCCGCGCCGCCGCAGCTGCAGCCTCACAACCGGCATGGCCGCCGCCAATGATGATAACGTCATAGGACATGGAGGGCCGTTACTATAAATGTTCCACGTGGAACAGCCTACTTCCCGATACAAAACGTCCCGAACAGCGCGTCGAGCATGTCTTCAACACCCGCCCGCCCCGTCAGGCGATCAAGCGCAAGGCGCGCGCGGCGGAGATGTTCGGCACTGAGGATCAGATCATCGGTGGCCGCGGCGGCGCGGGCCTCGGTGTAGAGGTCGACCAAGCACGCGCGCTGGCGGGCGTTCAGCACGATGGCATCGGGGGCGGGTAGCACGGCCTTGGCGGCGTTTGTGATGGTATCGATAAGTGCCGCCATACCTGCGCCGGTCATCGCCGAGACAGAAATGTGCGCGCCTTCTGCGGCGTCTGAAATATCGGACTTGGCGCGGACGGCGATAACCCCTGCGCGGTCGGGTGCCGTGTCAGGATCACCGAGCCAGAGAACGAGATCGCTCGAGGCGATGATGGCTTGGGCACGCGAAATGCCGATCGCTTCAATGCTGTCGCCAGTTTCGTCGCGCAAGCCCGCCGTGTCGATGAAGACCAGCGGGAGGCCGTGAAGTGCGACGGGCACTTCGATGATGTCGCGGGTTGTACCGGCGATGGGCGAGATGATGGCCGCGTCACGCGATACCAAGCTGTTGATAAGTGTTGATTTTCCTGCATTTGGCGGCCCCGCAATTGCGATCCGCACGCCATCGCGCAGACGTTCGGCGGGCGGGTTGGCAAGCAGGGCTTCGATCCACACTGCCATTGCGCTCAACACCGCAGTTCGCTCGGGCCACGGCGAGACATCATCCTCATCGGCGAAATCAATCGCTGCCTCGACCCGCGCCGACGCCGCCAGCAACTCGCCGCGCAACCCTTCGACGATGTGTGACAAGCCGCCCGATGCCACTGCCAAGGCAGACCGCCGCTGATGCTCGGTCTCTGCTGCCAGCAAGTCGGACAGCCCTTCAGCTTGGGACAAGTCCATGCGGCCATTTTCAAACGCACGGCGGGTAAATTCGCCGGGCTCAGCGGGGCGAAGGCCGGGGATCTGCGCCAGTGCCGCCGAGACCACCGCAATCGTCGCGCGACCGCCGTGGAGATGAAGCTCGACCAGATCCTCACCCGTAGCACTGCCAGGACCGGGAAAACGGATCACAAGCGCGGAATCGAGTTTCTGCTCTCCGGCCCATAACGTCCGCAACGCGGCATAACGCGGTTCGGGCAGCTCGACCGTCGTCAACGCAGACAGCACCGCATCGGCATCCGACCCGCTGATCCGCATCACCGCAATCGCGGCAGGCGGATTGCCACTGGAGACAGCAAATATGGTATTGGTCAACGCAAATTCCGTTCGGGCTGAGCTTGTCGAAGCCCTGTTCCCGTTCTGGAGCATAGCACCCGAGAAGGACAACCCTTCGACAGGCTCAGGGTGAACGGGGCTATTTCTTGGCGACGCTCGTCACCTGATCGAGCAGCCCTTGCCACAATTTCATGCCGGTATCGCCCATCGGCGACCAGCTTTTGAGCATCGACATCATCATGTCGGGCGAAACGCCGTTCTTCATCGTGTCCTGAAGCTGCGCCATCATCGCATCATGGATCGGCGCCATATCGGGCAGCCCCATCAGGCGACGCGCTTCCTCGGGCGTGCAATCGACTTCGACATTCACTTTCATGTCCGACTCCTTCTGTCGACCGGTTTAGCCGGCGATCGCCATAACAATGCGACCGACGCCAAGCTGCGGATCAACCCACCCTTCGTAGATCATCTTGCCCGCGACATAAACGATGACGGCCATACCGACCCACGCAATCCACTTAAACCGCTCGATATATTGTGCGATGATGTTTGCTGCGATTCCCATCAGTGCGACCGCAAAAATCAGACCGACAATCATGATACCAGGATGATCCTTCGCCGCGCCCGCCACCGCAAGCACATTGTCGAGGCTCATCGACACGTCGGCAACAGCAACGGCCCACGCTGCGGCGGCAAAGCTCTTCGCAGGCTTGATCCCTGTATTCTCGTCGCCTTCGATTTCGGGCGAACCGGGCGATTCACTTGCTTCGCTGCGCGTGATGTCGCGATACATTTTCCACGCAACCCACATCAACAGCACGCCGCCCGCAAAGACCAAGCCGACGATGCCAAGCAGCCACGTCACCATCAGCGCAAAGATCACGCGAAGGACCAGCGCGGCAACAACACCGATGAAAATGACTTTCTTGCGCTGATCCGCCGGCAAACCAGCCGCCAATGCACCGACCACAATCGCATTGTCCCCCGCCAGCACGATGTCGATCATCAACACCTGAACGAACGCCGAAAACGCCGACGGCGAGGTGATATTAGCGAAATCCTTGACGATTGCCGCCCAAATTTCGGCAGGACCACCCAAGGACGGCGCTGCCGCTGCTGCGGTTTCAGTCGCAAGAATAAGAAGATCAATCACGGTCGCGCCCTTACGAGTTCATTGAGTCAAAGAAGTCTTCGTTGGTCTTCGAATCCTTCATCTTGTCGAGCAGGAATTCCATCGCGTCGATCGTGCCCATTTGCATAAGGATGCGGCGGAGCACCCACATTTTCGACAGTTTGACCTTCTCGACGAGCAATTCTTCCTTGCGCGTCCCCGATTTACCGACATCGAGCGCCGGGAAAACGCGCTTGTCCGCCACTTTGCGGTCGAGGACGATTTCGCTGTTGCCCGTGCCCTTGAACTCTTCGAAAATGACTTCGTCCATACGGCTGCCCGTGTCGATCAGTGCGGTTGCGATAATCGAAAGCGATCCGCCTTCCTCGATGTTCCGCGCCGCGCCGAAAAAGCGCTTCGGCCGTTGCAGCGCGTTCGCGTCAACGCCGCCGGTCAGGACTTTGCCCGATGACGGCACCACCGTGTTGTAAGCGCGGCCCAGACGCGTGATCGAATCGAGCAGGATGACGACGTCCTTCTTGTGCTCGACGAGGCGTTTGGCCTTTTCGATGACCATTTCGGCGACCTGAACGTGGCGCGTCGCGGGTTCATCGAAGGTCGAGGAAACGACCTCACCCTTCACGCTGCGCTGCATATCGGTGACTTCCTCGGGGCGCTCGTCGACGAGGAGGACGATCAGGAACACTTCGGGATGATTGTCGGTGATCGCCTTGGCCATGTTTTGGAGCATGACGGTTTTGCCGACGCGTGGGGGTGCAACGATCAGCGTGCGCTGGCCTTTGCCCTGCGGTGAAATGATGTCGATGACGCGCGCCGACTTGTCCTTGACCGTGGGGTCGAGCGTGTCGAGGCTGAGCTTTTCATCAGGATAAAGCGGCGTCAAATTGTCGAAGTTGACACGGTGACGGACGGCTTCGGGATCGTCGAAATTGACGAGCGTCACGCGGGTCAGCGCGAAATAGCGTTCGCCATCGCGTGGCCCTTTGACTTCGCATTCAACCGTGTCGCCAGTGCGCAGGCCGTGCTTGCGGACAAGATTTGGCGAGACATAAATATCGTCGGGGCCGGCGAGATAATTGGCCTCGGGCGAGCGGAGAAAGCCGAAACCGTCCTGCAACACTTCGATCGTGCCGACGCCCATGATCTGTTCGCCGTTTTCGGCCTTCACTTTCAGAATCGCGAACATCAAATCCTGCTTGCGCAGCGTCGATGCGCCCTCGATGCCGAGCTCCTCGGCCATGGCGACCAGATCGGCCGGCGCTGTTTTCTTCAAATCTTTCAAATGCATGGCGGTATTCTTTCGGGGAGTCTTATGGGGCCGGATGGCCAAAACAGCGGATCAAGGACTGATGCTGAAAACGCGGGACCGAGTGGTTCGCATTGGGTAGGAAATTACGCGGGTTGGGGGGAGAAGTCAACGAGTAGGCGGCAGGCAAAAAGGCGGGAACCTGCCGCCTATGACAGCGCCCGCCATGCGACATAAGCTGCCGTCGCCAAAACCATGACGGCGAACGCGGATCGAGCGATTGCGGCCCGATCCGCAAGCACCCGACCGACCGGAATGGCGATGATCGACCCGATCGCTCCGCCCCCGATGAGTGCCGCAAATACCGGCCAGTTGACGAGACCGGAAACCGCATAGCTTGCGCTTGTCGCGGCGCCAAAGAGAACCACCGATACCAGTGATGAGGCGGACGCGTTGGCCAGCGTCATTCCCGTGGCGGCCATGAGTCCTGGCACGATCAGGAATCCGCCACCGATGCCGAAGAACCCGGCAGCCAGTCCGGTAACAGCACCCGCCGGTGCGAGCTTAAATGTAAGCGCCGTCGTCAGCCGGACACCCGCATCACCATCGGCTTTGCGCGGTATCAGCATCGACCCGCCGACAAGCGCCATGGCCAGCGCGAACCAGATCAGCAGCTGGCTGCCATCGATTTGTTTGGCAAAATGCGCGCCGATCAGCGACCCGGTCAGCCCGACACCCCCGAATACAAGTGCGCAGGGCCATTTTACCCGCCCCGCCCGCGCCTGCACGAACAGGCTGACCGCTGCATTTACCGCGACGGCGGCCGCCGACGTGCCGATGGCGATATGCGGATCGCGGACGCCGACAATATACAGTAGCAGGGGTGTCGCCAGAACCGAGCCGCCGCCCCCGAAGACCGACAGCAGCAGGCCGATAACCGCACCGCCGATGATCGCTGCCGGATATGAGATGGCGACAATATCCATGATCTAGACGGCGACCGGACGATTCCACGGCAGGAAAGCGAGCAGTTTCGCCATGCCGCAAAACCCGCTGATCCCGGCAAAGATCAATCCAGCACCGACAAATGCAGACAGCCCAAAGAACAGTGGCGATACCACCCAGCCGAGCAACACACCCGCCAAGACCAGCGAACCTGCGACAATCTGAACCTGTCGCATCATTTCCAGCGGTGCCTTGCGATTGGCCTCGACCGGCAATCCGGCACGCACCCAATTGTCGAGCCCGCCCTCAAGCACATAGGCATTGCCACCGACCGGCGCGGCTAGCCGTTCGCTATTGGTGGCCGTGCGCATACCGGTCCGGCAGGTGAAAATGACGTCGGTCTCTGCCATTTCAGGCAACGCAATGGCGTCAAAGCGCGACAAGGGGCGCGACAGGGCACCGGGGATATGACGGCGCGCGAATTCGTCATCCTCGCGGATGTCGATCAGCAGGGCGTGGCCTTGCCGGACGCGCTCCTCGACAGTCTCAGGCGTCAGCGCGATCAGCGATTTGGGCATAGGGGGTCTCCACATTATCAGAACAAAAAATCGAAGCGAGCGTTGTCATCACCTGCGCCGCCGCTTGGTCGACAATGCGATACCGGATCGACAGCCCTTCTCGGCGCGTTGCGACCAGTCCATCGCTGCGAAGCACAGCAAGATGTTGCGAAAGCGCCGATTGCGAAATGCCGATCAGCGGCAGCAACTCTCCTACCGAACGCTCGCCTCCCGATAATTGGCAAAGGATCATCAGTCGCCTTTCGTTGGCAAGCGCACGGAGCAAGCGCGCAGCGGCTGCGGCGCTTTCCTCGAATCGAGTGATGTCAAAGGTTGCCAGGTCGATCATATCGCGAATATATGCATTGAATCTAATTTAGCAAGTCCTTATATATAGATTTAGAGGAGCTTTTTCCATGAATCCCTGCGTCCAGACATTTTTCGATCCTGCCACTTTCACCGCAACCCATCTTGTTGTCGATTCTGCCACTGGCGCAGCGGCGATCATCGATCCGGTGCTCGATTTCGAACCCAAGGGCGGCAAATT
>JAYUQI010000191.1:0-24552 GCA_043756805.1 Sphingomonas sp. | reverse complement strand
GAAGCGGGCGGCTTAGCAATATCAATTTGCGGAGGAGCAGCGATACTCCCGTAGATAGTTGACCTTCTTGAGTCCCGCGATAGCTTTGAGGCACTCTTCGCTGTCTCCATCTTCGTTGTCCCCACTATATCCGAATATCAGGCCAGTTTTCTCCCATTCTCCAGCCATGTTCTTTAGCTCAATCCACTGATCCGAGTCACTGCTTATCCGGCTTCGCTCAACCTGCCGCACGAGCGCGTCTTTACCAGGAATGCTGTCACTGCTCCCGCAACCGGCGAGCGTTAAAGCGCAAGATACAATGACTGAGCAGCACCGCGTCGAAGTCATCTCACTCCTCACCCTTATAAATCCGCACCAGCTTTTCAAGCATCGCCAGCGCATCAGCGCGGGGCCGCTGGAAGGTATTCCGCCCGATGATCGAGCCATTCCCGCCGCCGTCGCGAATATCGCGCGCGTCCTGATAGACGGCGTCCGCACCCTTGGCCGCGCCGCCCGAGAACACCACGATCCGCCGCCCGTTGAAGCACGCCTGCACGACATGCGCGACGCGCTTGGCCTGCGTGCTGCCGTCAAAGCCCTCATAGGCTTTTTTCGCGTCGGCCTGTTCGATATGGTCGCTCGGCAGTTTCACCTTGATGATGTGCGCGCCGAGCAGTGCTGCCATGTGCGCCGCATAGGCCCCGACATCAAGCGCGAGTTCGCCCGATTTCGGCAAGGCCCCCCCGCGCGGATAGCTCCAGATCACGGTCGCGATGCCCACCGACTTCGCTTCGGCCGACATTGCCGCGATTTCTTCCATCAATTCAAAGCAATCATCGCTGCCCGGATAGATGGTGAACCCGATCGCCGCGCAGCCGAGCCGCAAGGCATCCTCGACGCCGCCCGTCATTGCCTGGTTGGCTCCCGTCGCCCAGCTGTTCGAGCTGTTGACCTTCAAAATCGTCGGGATCTGCCCGGCAAACGTCGCCGCCCCCGCTTCGATCATACCGAGCGGCGCTGCATAGGCGCTAAGCCCCGCATCAATCGCAATCTGGTAATGGTAATGCGGGTCATAGGCGTCGGGATTGACCGAAAACGACCGCGCGGGGCCATGTTCGAACCCCTGATCGACCGGCAGGATCACCAGTTTCCCTGTCCCGCCCAGCTTGCCGTGCATCAAAATGCGCGCCAGATTGCCCTTCACGCCGGGATTATCGGACTCATAATTGTTCAGGATCGCGCGGACGGTCGGTGTCATGTGGTTTTCCCAATGCATACGAATGTGTTGGCGGTGCCGATAGCGAAGCCGATGCTGCGCCGCAATGCAGATAGAAGGTTAAGCGCCGAGCGCCGCCACCCCCGGCAATGTGCGCCCCTCCATCCATTCGAGGAAAGCACCCCCCGCCGTCGAGACGAAGGTAAAATCGTCGGCACAGCCCGCCTGATTGAGCGCCGCGACCGTATCGCCGCCTCCCGCAACCGAGACCAGCGAGCCATCGCGCGTCAATGCTGCCGCCGTCCGCGCCAACGCCACTGTCGCTGTGTCGAACGGCGGCGTTTCAAACGCACCCAGCGGCCCGTTCCACACCAGCGTCCGGCAATTCTTGAGCACGTCAGCGAGCGCCTCGACGGCAGCGGGGCCAATGTCCAATATCATCTCATCCGCCGCGACTTCATGCACGTTCACAGTGCGCGTGGGCGGATTGGCGCGGAATTCGCGTGACGTCACGACGTCATAGGGCAAATGGATCGTGCAACCCGCTTTATCCGCCGCATCGAAAATCGCGTTGGCTGTATCGACCAGATCATGCTCGCACAGCGACTTGCCGACATTGATCCCGCGCGCCGCGAGAAACGTATTCGCCATCCCGCCGCCGATGATCAGATGATCGACTTTGGCCACGAGATGCCTGAGCACGTCGAGCTTGGTCGAGACCTTTGCCCCGCCAACGACCGCTGCCACGGGATGCTCGGGGTTGCCCAGCGCCTTTTCCAGTGCCGTCAGTTCCGCTTCCATGGCGCGCCCGGCATAGGCCGACAAAACATGCGCCAGCCCTTCGGTCGAGGCATGCGCGCGATGCGCCGCCGAGAAGGCGTCGTTGACGTAAATGTCGCCCAACGCCGCAAACCGCGCCACCACAGCGGGGTCGTTCTTCTCTTCGCCACCGAAAAAGCGGGTATTTTCAAGGATCGCAATGTCGCCCGCTGACAGTGCTGCTACAGACGCAACATCGCTCTCCCAATCGACAAAATGCACGGGTCGCCCAAGAACCTCGGAATAAGCTCCTGTGAGCTGCGACAGCGAGTATTCCGCACTCGGCCCCGTCGGACGCCCGAAATGCGCCAGGATGAGCACCACAGCGCCTTTATCGGCCAGTTCGGTAACGGTCGCGACCGTCGCGCGGAACCGCGTATCGTCAGTGACAACCCCGCCTGCCATCGGCACGTTGAGGTCTTCGCGGACAAGCACCCGCTTACCGGTGACATCGCCCAGATCGTCGAGCGTCTTGAAGGAACCAGTCATGAAAAAACTCCGTTCGGGCTGAGCTTGTCGAAGCCTTGCCCTTTTCTTCATTGGCAGCACCAGAAGAAGGACAACCCTTCGACAGGCATTTCCTGAGCGTCGCCGAAGGGCTCACGACAAACGGTTTAGATCAGTTTCCCGATGGCCCCCGCTGTATCGACCATGCGGTTCGAAAAGCCCCATTCATTGTCATACCAGCTGACCACGCGAACGAGCTTGCCGTCGATGACCGCCGTTTCAAGGCTGTCCACCGTTGAAGACGATGCATTGTGATTAAGATCAATCGAAACAAGCGGTTCATCAGTATAATTGAGAATTCCTGCGAGCGGCCCGCTGTCTGCCGCCGCCTTCAGGATCGCGTTGACTTCATCCTTGGTCGTGTCGCGCGACGGCGTGAAGGTCAGGTCGACCAGCGACACGTTCGGCGTCGGCACGCGCACAGCCGATCCATCGAGCTTGCCCTTCAGTTCGGGCAGCACTTCGCCAACGGCACGCGCCGCACCCGTCGTCGTCGGGATGATCGACATCCCCGCCGCCCGCGCGCGCCGCATGTCGGGGTGGATCTGGTCGAGGATTTTCTGATCGTTGGTGTAGGCATGGATTGTCGTCATCAGGCCGCGTTCGATGCCGATAGCGTCGTTCAACACCTTGGCCACCGGCGCGAGGCAATTGGTCGTGCACGATGCGTTCGATACGATTGTATGCTCGGGCTTGAGCTTGTCATGGTTCACCCCGAACACCACGGTCAGATCGACGCCCTTGGCCGGCGCCGAGATCAGCACTCGCTTGGCCCCTGCATCAAGATGCTTCTGCGCTGACTCACGGTCAGTAAAAAATCCTGTGCATTCAAGGGCTATATCAACATTGTTTGCAGCATGCGGCAAATTTGCGGGATCGCGCTCGGCGGTCACGTGAATGCGCTTGCCGTCGATGATGATGTCGTTGCCATCGGCTGTCACGGTGCCCGGGTAAGCCCCGTGAACACTGTCGCGCTTGAACAGCATGGCATTCGATTTCGCATCGGCAAGATCGTTGATCGCGACCAGCTCGAGCCCGCAGTCGGGACGCTCGAGGATTGCCCGCGCGACAAGGCGGCCGATGCGCCCGAAACCGTTGATCGCAACTTTAACAACCATGGTCAGTCCTTTTTCAATTCATCGAGAATCTGTGGGGTAATGGCATCGGCGGTCAGGCCAAAATGCGCGTAGAGCGCATCAATAGGGCCAGACGCGCCAAAGCTGTCGATGCCGAAACGCAAGCCACCCCCGACATAGCGCTCCCACCCCATTGTCGTGCCCGCCTCGATCGAGACGCGCAGCGGCCCGTGGGGGAGAACGTCGGCGCGATAGGCTGCTGTCTGGGCATCAAAGCGCTCCCAAGAGGGCATCGACACCACATCAGCACCAACACCATGCGCCTCGAGCCGGTCCGCAACCGACACTGCCAGTGAGACCTCCGAGCCCGTGGCGATCAGGATCACGCGGCGCGCGGCATTGGCGCCACGCAGGCAATACCCGCCCTTGGCCGACCAATTCTCGCTGATATCTGTTCGCAATTGCGGCAAATTCTGCCGCGACAGCGCGAGCACCGCCGGACCATCGGCTTTTTCAATCGCCAGCGCCCAGCATTCAGCGGTTTCGATCGTGTCGCAGGGGCGAAAGACATCCAGATTGGGCACAAGCCGCAGCGACATGATCTGCTCGACCGGCTGGTGCGTTGGCCCGTCCTCGCCGACGCCAATCGAATCATGCGTCATCACATAAGCAACACGCGCATTCTGCAGTGCCGACAGCCGGATCGCGGGGCGGCAATAGTCCGAGAAAATCAGGAATGTCCCGCCATAGGGGATAATCCCGCCGTGCAGCGTCATCCCGTTCATTGCCGCTGCCATGCCGAACTCGCGGATGCCATAATTCACATAGCGCCCGGCGTAATCGCTCTTGTCGAGCACTGTCGTCGACGCCGTCTTGGTAAAATTCGAACCCGTAAGATCGGCAGAACCGCCGACCAGCTCGGGCAACGCCGCCGTGGCCGCTGTCAGCGCGATCTCCGATGCCTTGCGCGTCGCGATCTTCTGCGGGGCAGCAATCAGCGCTTCGAGGTGCGGCTTCAGCCAGTCGCTACCGGGTGTTCCGGCGAAGCGACGACGGAATTCGTCAGCATGCGGCGACGCGTCAAGCTGGGCTGCCCACGCTTTGTGTGTCTCCGCCCCGCGCGATCCGGCGGCCCGCCATTCGTTCAGAATATCGTCGGGCACCTCGAACGGCGCATAAGGCCAGTTGATCGCGGCGCGCGTTGCTGCCACTTCGTCTTTCCCCAGCGGGCTGCCATGCGGCGCTTTGGTCCCCTGCTTGTTCGGCGCGCCCTTGCCGATCAGCGTGCGGCAGGCGATCAGCGTCGGCTTGTCACTCTTCAACGCTGACTGAATAACGCGGTCTATGTCACTGAAATCATGTCCGTCACAGGCTTCCACATGCCACCCACTCGCCCGATAACGCGCCGGTATGTCCTCGCTCGTCGACAGCGTCGTTGCCCCGTCAATCGTGATGCGGTTATCATCCCAAAAGACGATCAGCCGACCGAGCCCGAGATGGCCAGCAAGGCCAATTGCCTCATGGTTGATGCCCTCCATCAGGCACCCGTCCCCCGCGATGACATATGTACGATGATCGATAAGTTCATCACCGAACTGGGCGTTCAAATGGCGCTCGGCAATCGCCATGCCGACTGCCATCGCCAGCCCCTGCCCGAGCGGCCCCGTGGTGCACTCGACCCCTTCAAGCTCGAAATTCTCGGGGTGCCCGGCGCACGGACTGCCCAGCTGGCGGAAGTTGCGGATGTCCTCGATCGTCGGGCGGGCATATCCTGTCAGATACAGCGTCGAATAAGCCAGCATCGAACCATGTCCAGCCGACAGGACAAAACGGTCGCGGTCCGGCCATTTCGGCGCTTTCGCGTCGAATTTGAGATATTTGGTGTAAAGCACTGTCGCCACGTCGGCCATGCCCATCGGCATGCCGGGATGCCCCGAATTGGCCGCTTCGACCGCATCCATCGACAGCGCGCGGATAGCATTGGCGAGGCGCTCCGGGGCAAGGCGGTCCGGCGTGACGGTCATGGATGTTCCTCGGGGTAGTGATTCGCGCGGACGCGGCAGAGCGCCCGTTTGTCGCGAGGGCGCGCAGCCGTCAACGTGCCATCGACGGTTGCTGCGGCGAACATGCGTGCTATTCATCATTTATGACCGAAGATTCGACCATGCAGGCGCTGGCCCGTATCGAGCGCGCCCTGGCTCGCATTGAAGCTGCTGCTCAGCGCAAGCCGGCACCAGCCGACGGCGACTCGCGCTATCAGGCGCTTCGAACGCGCACGCAGGCAGCGCTGGCCAGCCTCGAAAATGTGATTGCACAAGCGGAAGGACGATCCTGATGGCTGACGTGGACCTGCTTGTCGGCGGGCGGCAATACAGCATTGCCTGCCGCGACGGCGGCGAGGATCATCTGCGCACTATTGCGGCGCATGTTGATCGCAAGGCTGCTGAAGCGCGCGCCGCTGTGGGAGACGTTAATGAAGCGCGACAGCTTTTATTCGCGGCGTTATTGCTCGCTGACGAAATTGCCGAGAATGCGGGCGGAACGACGCCTGCACCCGCTGATCTGCGGATCGCAACCGCACTCGCCCAACTGGCCAATCGCATCGAGGCCGTTGCCGATACGCTCGAGAGCGCCTAAATAGGATTTGGCGGGCACTGCCCGGTACGAGTTCGTTGAACATCCCTGAGGCGATTATTCATCCTAGGGGACTGTCCCTGTTCAGGCCCTGGCCTGCGTATATGGTCCCCACCTGACGTTACTGGCGTCAGAGGATATTCGGAGCAAACGACCATGGTGGTCCCGCCAACAGCTCTGGATTTACTTCGCAAGAGTTTGAGATTTCGGCGACAAGCTACTGCAAAGCAAAACAGAAACTGTTCATTTCCAATTTGTCCTCAATGGTTCGACTTGCTTCATCACGCAAAGGCAATCGGACTTTATCAGCCGATGGGTGGTGAGCCTGACCCCCTGTCCGTGATTGCCGGTTACATCGGCGTGACGTCGCTTCCGGCGCTGTCGGGCCATTCGTTAATGACCTTTCGGCGCTGGTCTCCCGGCGATACGTTGATGATGTCATCATGGGGTGGAACACAGCCAATCAAAACTGCGGACGAAATCTTGCCCGACGTGATCATCGTCCCGCTGCTCGGCTTCGACGCGTCGTTCAACCGCCTTGGGCAGGGCGGCGGCCATTATGATCGTTATCTTGCCGCGCACCCCTCTGCATGGCGTGTCGGCCTTGCGTGGGAAGCGCAGCGCGTCGATGCGATAGAAGCTCAACCGTGGGATGTTCCCATGGACGCCATACTTACCGAAGCCGATTTTTATATAAAGGATTTGACCCGATGCCAACGCCTCTAGAGCAACCGAGTTGGCGCAAACCAGTCGGTATGTTCCTTATCCTCGCCCTCATTCTGCTTTGGGCCGTGCTGGCGATGATCTTCACGCCCGCGATCCTATCGCTGGCATGGCCGCTTCAGGCCTTGTTTTTCGCTATATTCGGGACCGTTTGGATATTTCCACTAAAACCACTGCTGCGCTGGATGGAACTGGGCCGCTTTCGCTAAGCGCCTAAAGCACTTTGGTGCGCTGTGGCGCGAGTGACGGGGCTCGAACCCGCGACCTCCGGCGTGACAGGCCGGCGCTCTAACCAACTGAGCTACACCCGCTTTAGAAGCGTGAGGCGCGGCTGTTAGGCGACCCCCCTGTGACTGTCAAGGCAATGCCGACCGATTGATATGATCGTTAACAAATCCTTATTTTGACGTCAAAATGGCGGAAATCCGGCAGGTCAGATTAACCTTTTACATCGGTGTTACAATCGGTTGCAATAGCAGCGCCGCCTCGGAAATCGTAAGATTAGATGACGTCATTTCGTCGTCCTCGCGTTAACGAATTCTTGGTTACTTCGGTTGCATAGGCCGCCCATCGAATTTGAATTTGTTTGGGGACTGCAATGATTTCGGGGACACATTGGTCGATACTAAACGTCCGGCTGGTGCGCATTGCGCCGCTGATCGTGGCATCGGCAACAATCGCATTTGCAGAGCCGGCACAAGCCGTTGGGACAGCTGCGGGCACAACGATCAGCAACACTGCGACCGCGACCTATACCGATGCGGGCGGTAATCCAGCGAGCGTTCCTTCAAATCGGGTCGACATTCGCGTTGACGAGATTCTTGACGTCACGGTGGTTTCATCTGATCCAGGCGATGTCGCCACGCTGCCTGGTGCCACCAATCAAGTTTTGACATTCACTGTCACGAATACCGGTAACGGGTCGGAAACATTTCGTCTGTCGCCGGTCAACGCCATCGGTGGCGATGCGTTTGATCCGACAACGACATCGCTGGTCATCGATACCAATGGCAATGGCGTGTACGATGCCGGGGTCGACACGATTTATAATGCCGGATCGAACGATCCGGTTCTTGCACCGGATACATCAGTGCGCGTCTTTGTCCTGTCGACAGTGCCAGCGGCCGCGACCAATGGCCAGCGGGGCCAGACAGATCTTACTGCAACCGCAATCACGGGCAGCGGCACGCCGGGCACGGCTTTTGCCGGGCTGGGGCAAGGTGGCGGTGATGCCGTTGTCGGCACGACCACGGCTCTGGGACGCGATGACGGCTTCTACATTGTAAATGCAGCGACCGTTGCCTTTGTAAAAAGCGCCACCGTTCTTGATCCCTTCGGCGGCAGCAAACCGGTTCCCGGCGCGATCATTACCTACACACTTGTCGCGACAGTGTCGGGCAGCGGATCGCTCGCCAATCTTGCCGCAGGCGATCCCATCCCGGCCAGCACGACCTACGTCCCCGGCAGCATTACCTCGCAAGCCACGCCGATCACCGACCTGACCGACGCGGATGCCGGCGAATTCGCGGCAAGCCGTGTGTCTGTGCGCTTCGGAACCGTCCCGGGCGGCCAGACGCGAACGATCACCTTCAAAGTGAAAATCAACTGATCATGATGGAAAGGATTCCCCCCATGAAGTTCCTTCTCGCGTTCTTCGCCATGTTGGCCCCTGTTGTCGCGCATGCCGCCAATGACGTTGCGCTGACAAGCAGCGTGTTTGTCGAAAAATCAGTGCCGCAGCCCGACGGAAAAACCCGTCTAGTTCTCGAAGAGCCGCGCGTTGTCGTCCCGGGTGACCGGCTGGTTTTCGTTCTCGCCTACAAAAATCTGGGTGCAAAGCCCGCAACCGATTTCGTCGTGACCAACCCGATGCCGGGTGCTGTGGCTTATCAGGGCACCGTCGATTCGGGCGCGATCCTCTCGATCGATGGTGGAAAGAACTGGGGTACGTTGGCCACGCTGAAGGTCCGAAAGGCCGATGGCAGCATTCGCGCGGCCTATCCCGAAGATGTCACGCACGTCCGCTGGGCAATGAAGGCACCGATTCCGGTCGGTGCTGCTGGCAAACTGAGTTTCCGCGGCGTCGTTCGATAGCTGCAAACCCGTTTTCGGTGCCGACGGGGTGGGGAAAGGCGCTTTTGAGACCAAGAAGTGGGTAGACTATGATGACCAGGACCATAAAGCTGTTGGCGACCGCCAGCGGCATTGCAATTTCAGCCTTTGGTGCCACCGGCGCTTACGCAGCCGGGACAGCATCGGGCTCGATCATTTCGAACACGGCAACCGTCACTTTTGCCGTCGGTGGCGTGACGCAGCCAACCGTTTCAAACCTAGCGAACACGTTCACGGTCGACCGCAAGGTCGTGTTCCGCGTTGACGAGACCGCACCGGTTGCAACAACGACGGTTGCGCCAGGTCAGACGGCCGCTGTGACGACGTTCACTATCAGCAACACGTCAAACGCCACGATGGATTTCGGCCTTGCTCTCACCCAGCAGGTTGGCGGGACGGCCGCGCATAGCGGCACTGACAATTTCGACGTGACCACACCGGTCATCTATGCCGATAGCAACGGCAACGGCACTTATGAGCCCGCGACCGACACGACGGTGCTGACTTTCCTCGATGAAGTCCTTGCCGACACGTCGCGCACTGTCTTTGTCGTCGCAAACATCCCTGCTGGTCGTGTGACCGGCGATGTTGCCGGCGTGACGCTGACCGGCCAAGCCCGCGATGGCGGCGCTGCGACTGTCCAGGGCGCCATCTCGGTAAACAACAACGCGACCGCAAACACCGCAGGGGTCGACACCGTCTTTGCCGACACGGCTTATGACGCGCTGAACACCGCAGCCGACGGCTTCGGCGTTGCCAGAGACGACTACACCGTCTCGGCGGCGGCCATCAGCGTGGACAAAGTCAACCGCGTGATCGAAGATCCGATCAACACGATTGCCAGCGGAAATGCCGCAAACGCCAAGATGATCCCGGGCGCGACGATCGAATATTGCATCATCGTCGCCAACGCGGCAGGCAGCGGTATAGCAACCGGCGTTTCGATCACTGACCCTGTGCCGTCCACATTGACGATCAACGCGGCGTCGCTGCGTATCAACGGGACGGCGACGGCGGGTGTCTGCAATGCCAATGGCGTCGCAGGCGGCAGCGTTGCAGGGCAAAATGTCTCATCAGGCGCACTCAACAACATCGCTGCCGGGGCCAATGTCACCATCTATTTCCAGGCCACGATCAACTAATGGGTGGTAGACCCGTCGCGTTTCGCGACGGGTCTACCACCCAAGTGCTTTTTTTATGCGCACTGGGGTTAACCATCTGAAGGCCATCATGGCCACCTTGGCCGCCACGATTGCCGTGGCGGTATCGCCGATTAACGCCCAAACCATTAGCAATACCGCGACAATCGAATGGCAAGTCGGCACGACAACGCTGATCAAAGCGTCGAACAAGATCGATCTAGCGGTCGAACGACCGGCTGCAACGCTGTCGCTATCAACCTATCACTTTTCGGGCGGGCCCGGCGCTACTTTGCTGCCCGTTGCCAATACGCTGTGCCGTGGTGCGACCGGTGACGTGCCTGTTGCGCTTGAAGGTGCCTTCGCCAACACGCCGCTAAGCCCCGCCGCTGTCGAACAGACATCGCGCGTTCGCGCCGGTGATCCGCTGATTGTCGGCATCACTTCAGCAACGGACAATGTCCGGCCCGAAGCGATCGACACGATGACGGTGACGCTGACCACCGAATCGGGCGACAGTGAAACGCTGACGCTTCAAGAAACGGGCGCCAATACCAGCCTGTTCGTTGGCATTGTAAAAACCGCGTCAGTTCCTCCAACGCCGGTTTCCGGTGATTGTCAGTTGTCACTTCGCCCGGGAGATACGCTGAATCTTGCGTCCATCCGCGCCAAGGACGGCAGCGCGATCGCCAATTCATCAATTGAAATTCTCATCGATCCCTTTGGCATTGTTTTCGACAGTGGCGACGGTACGCCAGTGCCCGGCGTCCGTGTGACGCTCATCGACGATGCGACCGGACTGCCTGCCATTGTCTTTGGTGATGACGCCGTTTCACGCTTTCCATCAACGGTCCTGACGGGTTCAACCGTAACCGATGCCAGTGGCGCAAGCTACAGTTTCCCACCGGGCGACTACCGATTCCCATTCGTTCGTCCCGGGCGATACCGCGTGTTGGTGGAGCCCCCCAGCCCCTACACCGCGCCGTCACTTTCGACACCGGCCGAATTGGCCGGATTGTTGCGTCCGGACGGCTTGCCATACACGCTGATCGCGGGGTCCTACGGACAGCCTTTCCTTGTGCTCGATCCCGCCCCGGTTCGCGTTGATATTCCGATCGACAAGCCGGGCGCTCCTTTGCAATTGCGCAAGACTGCATCAGCAGCCGTCGCGGTCCCCGGCGATGCCATTCAGTATCGCATTATGATCACCAACGGCGATGCCGCGCGGGCAACCGGCGCAATCACCGTAAGCGACCGCCTCCCTGACACTATGCGACTAAAACCCAATTCGGTTCGTTATAATAGTATTTTAATACCTTATCTGGTTAGTAACGATGGACTTGACCTAACTATCGTCGTGCCGCCGCTTGCAGCGCGCGCCTCGGGCACGCTGACATATCTCCTCGAAGTCCGCCCCGATGCGAAAGCAGGGCAGACCATGAACCGGGCGCAAGCGCGCGACAGCCGTGGCACCGTGAGCGCCGTCGCCGATGCCGTAGTGCGCATTGCCCGCGACACGCTGACCGACCGCCTGACCATCATCGGACGGATCACCGACGGCGGCTGCGCCATTGATCCGGACAAAGCCAATGGGATCGGTGGCGTTCGCGTCATGCTGGAGGACGGCAGCTATGCGGTGACCGATCCCGACGGCCGGTATCATTTCGAAGGTGTCTTGCCGGGCACGCATGTCGTCCAGATGGACCCCTCGACATTGGGTCAAAGCCTGGTTCCCGCCGATTGCGCGCTGAATGCCCGCAGTGGCGGCAACCCGATTTCGCGCTTTGTCGAAGGGCAAAGCGGCGCACTCATTCGCGTTGATTTTCGCGCGCAGTCGGGCGTAAACCCGGCACTTGTGGCGAAAGCTGCTCCTGTCCGAGCAAAACCGGTGGGCGAAGCAGCCGCTGCCGGTGCTGAGCGCAACTGGTTTGATGGCGAAGCACCGGGCGTCGCCTGGCTGTTCCCGAGCGCTGAGCACAACCCGCGCACACGCGCGGTCCGCGTTGCGATAAAGCATCTGCCGGGACAAACCGTCTCGCTGTTCTCCGATGGCAAAGCCGTTAGTCCGCTGTCGCTCGACGGCACACGCAAGAACGGCGACGGCAGTGTCGCCGTCACGCTCTGGCGGTCGCTTGATCTTGGCGAGCGCGACACACGATTTATGGCCGAAGTGCGCGATGCCAATGGCGTAATCGTCGAGCGGCTCGAACGCACCGTTCACTATGCCTCGAACGCCATGACTGCAACGCTGGTCCGCGAAAAATCTGTGCTGGTCGCAGACGGCGTCACCCGCCCGGTCATTGCCGTGCGTATGACCGACCGCGACGGCAAACCCGTCCATCATGGCCTTGTCGGTGATTTCGCGGTGCCTGCCCCCTATTACCCCGCCGCCGAAGCCGATGCGCAGGCGGCCCGCCAGCTTGCCGGACTTGAGCGTGCGCGTCCGGTCTGGCGCGTCGAAGGCGAAGACGGCATTGCTTACATCGAACTCGAGCCAACCACGGCATCGGGCGGGTTGACGCTCACCCTGCCCTTCCGTGACGGTCAGGTCACGCGGTCACAGCGGATTGAAACATGGCTTGAGCCAGGTAACCGTCCATGGACAGTCGTTGGTTTCGCAGCGGGTACTGCCGGCTTCAACACGCTGAAGGGCCGCCTCGAAGGCCTCGGTGCCAATGGCGATCATTGGCTGACTGATGCCCGCGTCGCGCTTTATGCCAAGGGCCGTGTCAAAGGAAAATGGCTGCTGACGCTGGCTTATGACAGCGACAAGAACGCCGATGAGAGCCGTTTTGGCGGCATCATTGATCCACAGTCTTACTACACGATCTATGCCGACCGCAGCGAACGGCGGTATGACGCGGCTTCGGTACGCAAACTCTACGTCCGTCTCGAGCGGCCACAATTCTATGCGCTGTTCGGCGATTTCGAAACCGGCATGGTCGAGCCGCAACTGACGCGCTACGTCCGCAGCTTCAATGGTGTAAAAGCCCAGTATCGCAGCGAACATGTCGCCGCGACTGCCTTTGCCGCCGACACGCCTTATCGCCATCGCCGCGAGGAAATTCAGGGCAATGGCTTGACCGGCCCCTACCAACTCGGCGCACGCGACATTCTGCCCAACAGCGAGCGGATTACGATCGAAGTCCGCGATCGCTTGCGCTCGAACCGGATCGTCGAAACAAAAACGCTGACGCGTCACATCGATTATGACATTGATTATGTCGCGGGCACATTACGCTTCCGCGATCCTGTGCTCAGCCGCTCGTCGCTGCTCGATCCCCAGGTGATCGTGGCCGACTATGAGGTCGATGGCATTGCCCAGCGCGTCACAAATGCCGGAGGCCGCGCAACGTGGACCAACACAGCCAAAACGCTGACCGTCGGCGGCAGTGTAATCCATGACGAGACCGACACGACCAAAACAAATGTCGGCGGCGTTGACCTCAAGTTCCAACCCGATGCCGCGAATGAAGTCCGTGCCGAATTTGCTGTCAGCGATAAATCCGCTCGCGGTGGCGCCACGCTGGCCGGTGGCGGCACAGCAGCGGCCTATCTCGTCGAAGTCGAACATCATGGGAAAACCGTCGACTTGCTCGCCTATGCCCGACAGCAGCAGGCTGGTTTTGGCGTTGGCCAGACCAATGCATCGGAAACCAGCACGCAGAAATTCGGCTTCGATGGCCGCGTTCGCATCGGCAATGATCTTTCGCTGATCGGCAGTGCCTGGCAGGAGCGCTATCTCGGCAGCCTCGCCAAGCGGCAAGCGGGGCAGGCGCGCGTCGAATATCGGACCAAGGGGATCGATCTGCGTGCAGGCCTGACGATCGCAAACGACCGCCTCGCCGATGGCCGCGAGGCGCAATCGACGATTGCGCAATTGGGCGCCACCAAGCGGTTCATGAACAACAGGCTTGAACTCGATGCGCAAACCGAATTTGCCCTAAGCGGTAAAAACGCAAGCATCGATGTTCCCGCACGGCACAAGGCAACGGCGCGCTTTGCCGTCACGCGCGACATCGCAATCATCGGCGCGTATGAAATCGCCAAGGGTGAAACTATCGATTCACGCACGGCGCGCGTCGGGTTCGACATCAAGCCGTGGGCTGGCGCTCGAATCGTGTCGAGCATCAACCAACAGAGCATTGCCGAATATGGCCCGCGCAGCTTTGCCGCTTATGGGCTGTCGCAATCACTGCCACTCGGCAAAAGCTGGTCGGTCGATTTTACGGTCGACGGCAACAAGACGTTGAACGGGATCGATGCGTCGCGCGTCCTGAACGCCGCACAACCTGTGGCATCGGGCGGCTTCATCGGCACTGACGGCGCGCTGACGGAGGACTTCACCGCCGTCACGGCAGGCGCAACCTATCGTGGCGATCGCTGGAGCCTTGCCAGCCGCGCCGAATTCCGTGCGGCGGATCGCAGCGATCGGTATGGGCTGACAATATCGGCTTTGCGCCAGCTCGGCGAAGGGCGCGCGCTCGGCGGCCAGTTCAGCTGGTTCCGCGCCAACGGCAACGCCGCGCCGACGACACAAGCGACGTCGTTGGCGCTGAGCTGGGCAAACCGCCCCGACGACAGTCGCTGGTCGTGGCTCGAAAAGCTTGAGTTGCGCAGCGAAAGTGTGAGCGGTGCCGTGGCGGGTCTTCCCGGTCCGATTGGTGGCGCGCCATTGCTGGTAACGGGTAACGCCAGCACAAAGCGCGTCATCAACAGCCTCAGCGTCAACTGGTCGCCGGTCACGAAATCCGAAGGTCGCTATCTTGGCCGCAGCGAAGTTTCGCTCTTCTGGGGTTCGCGCTATGTCGCTGACCGGATCGATCAGGACGATGTATCGGGTTGGTCGAACGTCGTCGGCGCTGACATCCGCTTTGACCTTTCCCAAACCGTCGATGTCGGCCTTGCGGGCACAGTACGCGAAAGCAATGGTGGCAAGGCCATCAGCTATTCGGGTGGACCATCGATCAGCCTGTCGCCCTTCGAAAACAGCTACATCACATTGGGCTACAACGTGGTTGGCTTCCACGACCGCGACTATAGCGACGCGCGCTACACGCGGAGCGGTCCTTATGTCACGCTCCGCCTGAAATTTGACCAGAATTCAATCGGTGGATTGGGTCTTGGTCGCCGGTAAACCGGTTTGGTTCGGTTTGAAAATCGGTGACACGACGCACAATCTGCTCGCACTCGTTGTTGTTTCAAGGCAGAAGCAAGACATGGTTTTCAACCAAACAGTGCTGACGTTCATTGCACTATCGACGCTTGGCGGTTGTGTATCGCCGCTGGGCAATGGCGTGTTACGGTCGGGCGGCGACCTGCCACGCAATGCGCATATGGTCATGGCACCATCGAGTGATCCGCTTTCGGTGATGCAAGTCAGCGTTCGCGACGCAACCCAAACAGCGTTGACCCGCTTGGGCTACCAATTTGGTCGCAAGGGCGAGTTTGTCGTGGATCACGCTTATAGCGAGCGCCCGTTGAGTGTCAGTTTCGAGACTGATGGCGGGCTTCATTCGGGTGTTGCAAAACTGCCCAATTTTGCGATTTGTGCGCAACATATTCAACGCCTTACACTTGTCGTGACCGAACAAGGGACTGGTCGACCGGTCTATCAGGGGCAGGCGGAGATCACGCAATGCACGGGCGCAAAGGAAGATAACGCAATGCGCCTCGCCAATGCCGCTGTTGCGACATTGCAACCCGCTCTGGCCGCACCTTAAGCAAGCGGCAGCCGGATCGTAAAGCATGTACCGCAAGGCATATTGCTATCGCACACAATCTTGCCGTCATGTCGCTGAACAACCGCCGCAACAAACGCGAGGCCGAGGCCGCTGCCATCTGTCGATGTGTCTCCCCGATCACCGAAACGAGCGAAAATATTTTTCGCTCGTTCGAGCGGAAGGCCGGGTCCGTTATCCGATATGGTGATGACGACGTGGGCGTGCTCTGCGTCACGGTCGACCGCTAGGCCGCACGTCACCGTGCCCGATGTTGGTCCATATTTGATGGCGTTGTTGATGAGATTGGATAGCGCGCGGAGCAAAGCGCTGGCTTCACCCGTGATGAATAGTTCGGCATCAAGGCCTGAGGTCGTGATGCAAACGTCACGTGCTTTGGCTTGAGGCCACGCCATATCAATCGCTTCGCTCAGTATGGCTGCAATATCAACATCTTCGAATGTTTCGCTGATTGCTTTTAGCCGCGCCAGCTGGACAAAATCATCAGCGAGACGAAGCGTTTTCCGGGCATAATCGGCAATGCGACCGTGCGCTGCCGCACCCATCGGCACTTTTGGATCGTTGCCGAGCAGCATGAGGATCGCTGATTGTGGTGCCCGCATATCATGCGACAGAAACTCGAGCATTTCCTCGCGCTCGCGGCCAAGTTCGCGCAAGAGAGTCGTTTCGGCAAGTATCGTAATCGAGCCTGGACGATCACCAAATAGGACATTTCGGTGCAGAAAACTGCGGCCATCGGGCAAGCGAAATTCTTCCCCGTCATTCACATGATCGGCTCCCGACCTCGCCAGCAGATCCGTCATTGCGGTGCCAATGGCGTTGGGCCCGAACAGCGCAACCGCGGCAGGATTGGCCAATGCGACCACACCGTTACTGTCCAAAACACAGATCGCATCGGGCAAACCGGCAATGATGTCAGCGATAAAGCGCCGACGATCGCTCATGTCGCTAATGACCCCTTCAAGCTCGGCAGCCTGACGTCCGATCATGTCCAGCGGACGCCGTGATGCCGACGTCATGAATGGCTGGTCCGATGCCGCGCGCAGAAACTGTGACTGTGCAATCAGAAACCCGCTCAGCGCCTGAAGCCGTCGCCATCCCCACAGGGGATAGGCAATAACGATGCCAATCAATGCCGCCGATGGCGGCAGCCACATACCACCGACCGCAAGCGCCAGAGCCGACACGGTCCCGATCAAACCCACAAAGGCCAGTGATAAAGCAAGATTGGCATTCGGACGAAAACGCCAGAACAGCAGCATCAGGATCAGGACCGGCACAGCGCTGAACAGAGTGACGGTGGATCGCGCGACTGGCTGGATCATGCGATCGGCCATCAGCGCATTGAGCAAATTGGCCTGGATCTCGATGCCCGCCATGCTGCTGCCTGCGACGGCTGAAACCGGATACCGGTCCCCCATGCCGTCGGCCGTTCCGCCAACAAGGATAATCTTATCACGCAGAAATGCCGCCGGCACATCACCAATCACTAAACTCGCATAAGATACCCGCCGAAAGCTGCCAACAGCGTTCATTGGCAATAAGGGAGATGCGTCGTGGCTTGCAGCGTAAACAGGCTGCAACCTTTGAAATGCACGTGACGGACGCCCGATTACCGTGCGGTAAGTCTGTTCCATCAGATGCGGTAAATTACGACCAGCTGCGTTGGTCTGAAGCTGAGCGCGCCGGACCAGACCATCGCTGTCGAACATAAGATTAACCTCGCCGACGCCTGCGGCAGCCCGTCGCAACGGCTCGACGGGAAGAGTCAGTGTCTCGCTTGCGCCGTTCTGGCCGGGCACCTGATACAGCACCGGCAATAGCGTTGGCGCGCCGCCAGCAAGCGCGCTCGCCAGCGCCGCATCATCCGGCGCGTGGCCGGGCTCGAGGAAAAGCACGTCATAGGCGATCACGCGGGGATTATACGACTTCAGCTGCGTCAGGAATCGGGCATGGACGCTGCGCGGCCACGGCCATTTTCCGATGGTGCCAAGGCTGTCATTGTCAATTTCGACGATCACGATGCGGTCATCAGACGCAGCGGCCCGCAACGGCGCTGCGACATCAAGCAAGAGATTATCGAGTTTGCTGGCAAAGCCAAAATACGCCGCTGACGCCGCCAGCAGCATCCCGAAAAGCGCGACCAAGGCCCATTCGAGAACAAGCCGACTGCGCAACAAAGGCTATTTTCCCTTGCCGGGAATCGTCAGAATTTCTGGATCAGTCCAGAACTCGTTAATGTCGCCATCCATTACCCGCCGCATGCCGATGCGCCACGAATAGACGCCGGGCGAAAGTCCATCCACCATCATCGTGTAGGTTGTCAGGCCAGTTTCGTCGATGACTGGCACAGCGCCCCTGGCTGTCGAAAAAAGCTGCAAACGGAAAACCGGTTCGCCGCGCCCGTCGGCCTCCCATGCGAATTGCTGGCGGCCTCGATCAAGCGTGCTGACTGATCCGATCAACGGCGCGATTTCGCGTCTGATCGGATAGGTCTGCGAAAGCCCCTCAAGGCCGCTTGGCGCAATCGCCATCGCCCGCGCAAAATAGCGACCGTTGGCGATGCCGGCGACCGTCAGTTTGGGGTCAACGCTCCGTGCCTCGGCGACCATGTTCTGAAACGCGTCGTCGGTTGCCAGTTGGAGATGATAGCCTTGCGCCGTGGGCACCGGCGCAAGGATGAAATCGAGCATCCGCCCGCGCCAGATTTTGTCCGCGCCGACAATGGCTGGTGGCGGCAACAGTTCTTCGGTGCCGACATCACCGCTTGCCGCCGCAGCGGCGCCATAGCCAGCGGGGACCAGCGATGTCGCGGCCGCTGCGCTCGGCCCGTCAACGGCCACCTTGCCTTCCAGAACTTCGGTAAGCGACGGACGATCAGCGCCATCATAGCCAATGCGGAATTTCGTCCCGCGAACGGCCGAAACAGCAATCGGCGTGCGCAAGCGAAACAGATTGTTGGGATCGCGCGCCGGAGTGACCGACATTTCGGTGCGCCCGCTTTCGACGAGGAAATCGAAATCGGTACTTTTGGTCAGCAGGAACTGCCGCATGTGGACAATCCGCACACGGCTTTTCGTCGGCAATGTCATTCGCGACCCGTTCGACAATGCGATGGTGACGAACCCATCGATGCCGGTTTGAAGGACATTGCCTTCACGGATTGCCATCCCAACGCGCGGTGCTGCGAGTTTACTGGATTCGCCGACCGACACAGCACCCTTGAAACTCGCGACTGTTGCCTGAAGCGGTGTGCTGCGCAGTAACGGCACAGGAACGAGAATGACGCGGCCCGGATAAATCCGTTCGGGATCGAGCACATTATTGGCTTTGACCAGCTGGTCATAGGCATTGGCACCGGTCAGATATTTCGCGGTCAAGCCAAGCAATGTATCGCCTGTTTTAACCGTGTAACGGACCGTTGCCGGCGCGTTCGCCTGCGCAACCGCTGACGACGGTTGCGACACCGCACCGAGCAACGCCAGAGCGGCGATCATGCCGTCAAGCCGCTTCATCAAAGCTTTCCAGACGGTAACCGAACCCGAAAATCGTATGAAGCCTAAATCCGTTTTCGGGCTTGAGCTTCAGTTTGTTGCGCAATCGCGAGACATGGACGTCGAGCGTGCGCGTCTGCAAATCGCCCACGCTGTTCCAGATCGTTTCGAGGATATAGGCGCGCGACAGCGGGCGATGCTTGTTTTCGAAAAAAGCCCGCGCCAGCGCAAATTCCTTTGCGGTCAACTCCACGCGCTCGCCCGCAACCGATACGCTGTTCTCGAGCTTGTCGAACACATAGGTGCCGAACGAAACTCTGCGCAAATCGGCATCAGCCGCTTTCCAGTCACGCAGGCGGGCATCGACACGCGCGAGGATGATTTTATCTTCTTCGGGCTTGACGATGTAATCATCAGCCCCGGCGTCGAGCCCGCGGACGATATCGGACTTATCGGCACGGTTCGTCATCATGATGATCGACGGGCGAACCAGCACATTCTCGCCAACCCACGCCAGCACCTCGAGACCGCTCAGGCCCGGCATGTTCCAATCGATAACCAGCAAATCAAAGGTATCGCGTTGCAGCGCGGTGATCATCTCCTGACCCGTCGCAAATGATGAACAGGCATAGCCGCGCGTTTGCAGCAGCGCCTGAAAATGCTTGCGCACGACCTCGTCATCATCGGCAATTGCGACACGCATAATCTTTTCAACCATAGCGACTTTGCTCTCATCCGGAGCATGACCAGTGGTCGTAAGAGTGTCGGCATCAATAGTCATTGGACAGCCACTGACTTTTACAATTGTTTACAGATAATACGATCATAAATGACTAATAGCACGTCCGACGTCCGGGCGTTGGCTTTTGTATTATGCGACCCGGCCGTCACCTCAGCCCCTGAAGGGTCGCCGGTCGCCGCAGTTCTGCTGCGGCGACCGTTATCTAAAATAGTGCAGCGCGATGCCGGCAATCGATGCCCCCGCCAGCACTGTAAAAATCCCGATCCTGAATCGAAACACGGCCAGAACCGACGCAACCGTGAGGAGCAGCGCCAACGGGTCAAGGCTGGTCAAGACCGGCATGTCGAAACGCAGCGGCCCGGCAGGAAATGGCAGGGTCACACGAAAGATGGTGTGGATTGCGAACCAGATCGCCAGATTGAGAATCACACCGACGACGGCGGCTGTAATCGCGGACATCGCCGAACCCAGCGCCACATTGCTGCGTATCCGTTCGATAAACGGCGCGCCGAGAAATATCCACAAGAAGCAGGGAATGAAGGTTACCCACGTTGCCAGCAAGCCACCCAGCGTGCCGGCCACCAGCGGCGACAGCATACCGGGATGACGATAGGCACCCATGAAGCCGACAAATTGCAACACCATGATCAGCGGCCCCGGCGTCGTTTCCGCCATGCCGAGTCCGTCGAGCATCTCTCGCGGCGTCAGCCAGCCGTAGTTCTCGACAGCTTGCTGCGCGACATACGCAAGCACAGCATACGCCCCACCAAATGTAACAACAGCCATCGTCGAAAAGAATATCGCGATCTGGGTGAAGACATTGTCCCATCCCGCGATTATGATCAGCACGGCGACGGGCACGAGCCAAAGCACCAGCCAGACAATTGCCTGACGCATCGATTGCGCCATTGTCGGCCGGGCATGGACCGGCAATTCCTCTCCCAGCAGCGTATCGGCGTCAGCGACAATTGCCCCCTTCCCTGCGCCATGCCCACCGTTGAGCAGAAAGGCGGGATGGCCAGCGCGACCGGCAAAATAGCCGATCATTCCTGCGCCCAGAATGATGACGGGAAACGGCACACCGATGAAGTAGATCAGGACGAACGCAATCGCCGCAATCGCGCGCATCACCGCGTTTCTCAACGCGCGCCCACCGATCCGCACCACCGCTTGCAGCACCACCGCAAGGACAGCACATTTCAGCCCGAAGAACAGCGCAGAAACGACCTCCAAATTACCATAAAGCGCATAGATCCAGCTGAGCGCCATGATTGAAACGGCGCCCGGCAATATAAACAGCCCGCCAGCAACAATCCCGCCACGCGTTTTGTGCATCAACCAGCCGATATAGGTCGCCAGCTGCTGCGCCTCGGGTCCGGGCAGCACCATGCAATAATTCAGGGCATGCAAGAAACGCTGCTCGCCGATCCAGCGTTTTTCCTCGACGAGGATGCGGTGCATGACGGCAATCTGGCCAGCGGGTCCGCCAAAGGATAGTGCTGCAATCCGCAACCACACCCAAAACGCTTCGCGCAACGAAACAGGACCGGGGCGATCCATCTTCACAGTGTTCCGTCAGGGAGATCGCGCCGCACGCAACCCGGCAAGACAAGCGATGCATGTCGAAGATCAGATTTCAAAACCACGCCCAATATTTCCTCCGTTGGAGAGGTTTGCGGTCATTGGGCAAATGCCTGATCGGGCAACCGCTTCGCCCGTATTTATGAATTAGCATCGTCGAACGATCGTGTCGAGCGAGCACAACCAAAATCAGGTGATCGGCTACATCTGCGCCAGAATATCCTTGATGGCGACGAAAGCGAAACACACCGAACTGTCGGCAACGCCATAAGGCATGAACAGATCGTCTCCGACACGGATCGCGCCGCAGGTATAAACGACATTCGGGACATAGCCTTCGCGGTCCTCATCCGCCGCAGACAAGATCGGATTTGGTGTGCGGCCGATGACTTTTGACGGATCGTTCTTGTCGAGCAGCGCCGCCCCGATTGCATATTTGCGCATAGCGCCGACGCCATGCGTCAGCACCAGCCAGCCTTCGTCAAGCTCGATCGGCGCCCCGCAATTACCGATCTGGACAAGCTCCCATGGGAAACGCGGCTCTAGCAACAATTCGCCACCTTCCCATTCGTCGATCTTGTCCGAGCGCAGCAGGTACAGATTCTTGCCGTCCTGCCGCCCGATCATCAGGAATTGGCCATCAACCTTGCGCGGAAACAGCGCCATGCCCTTGTTGCGCCCAGCACCGCCGCGGATCGGCGTGAGCGTGAAATCCCGGAAATCACGCGTGCGCAGCAGCTCGGAACGGATGTCACGACCACTGTAAGCAGTATAAGTGCCGATCCACTCACTCTTGCCACTATCGCGCTGAAACTCGACAAGGCGCAGATCTTCAAGGCCGTTGCGCTGCGCTTCGGTGACCGGGAAGATCACTGTGCCCGAAATGGTGCTGTCGCGATGACGATAGAGCGAAACACTGTCAGTGATCGCATTATCCTTGCGGTTCCCTTCCATCGCGGCAGTTGCGAACGCAGGCTGCGGCAACAGAGCCAGCATCCGGCCGGCCGAGATGATCCCCTCGCGGAACGCGATAGTCGAGATATGCCCCTCACCCACCGCACGGAGCGACAGGAGAATGCGAACGCTATCCGGTTGCAAACCTGACTGGTCAGGGTGCCGAACAACGCTGGGGTTCATCAAAGCCGCAGCAGCGAAACTATATTCGTGGCAAAAATAGGCGCCAATCAAGCGCCGGGTTTCGCGCTTGATATTTTGTCCGTCGAGGCCGAGCTTTGGTTCGATTTCGGCATAGCGATCATCGAAGACTTTTTCGATCTGCCAGTGGCGATCCTCGAAATCGGCGAGCACGATGCTAAGTTCGGCGCGCACCGTCCTGGCATCGAGCGCAAGGATATCCTGCGCAAGTTTTTGCACACGCTCCAGATCGGGGCCGGACGCTTGCCACGCAAGATGAAACGGACGCACGACGACACGGGCAGGATCGGCGTGAAGCCGCAGGTCATGCTGGACAAGATCAATCATTACGCCGCAATCTTGGCAGCCAATCCCCGCATCGCACAAGTCGCAAGTTGATAGGCAAGCACCGATTCAGCGCCTTCGTTGAGATTGAGACCGCGCGGATTGATGCCGTCATGGCATGTCCCGGTCAGCGGGTCCGCAACAGCAACGCCGCGATCATTGGCCCCGCCAAACCAGTCATAGGCGCGCTGCGCCTGCACGAACCAGATCGCATCCCCTGTCAGATCGAACGCTGCCACGGCGCCATCAATGGCCGCCCATAGTTCAACGGGTTGCTGGTCAAAAGGCATTGGGGCGTCGTGTTCACGTCCAAAATTCTCTGACCCGACGGGACGGAAATGACCCGCTGGTGCCGTTTGCTGCTCAAAAATCCACTGCATTGTTGCAAGACCACAATCAGCCAAGTCGGCCCGCTTCAGACGCAACCCGGCACGGATCAACGCTTCTGACAGCCGACAGTTGTCATAGGCGAGCATGGTTTCGAACCACGTCCAGCCAGGCCTCTGTACTTGCGAATAAAGCGCCAGCAGGCGATCGGCGCCCTTTGTAAGAATGTCATGCGCGACTGCGTGCGCCGGATCAGCGTGCAACAGATAATCAGCACCCAGCATCGCAAACGCCGTTGCGCGCGGGGATCCAAAACCAAACGCCGATTGCGCGGTTTGATTGAACAGCCCATGCGCCCAATGTCGAATGCCCGCAGACTTGCCTTCGGATGCCGTTGCGCCCAGCGCCCACAGCGTTCGTCCGCAACTATCTTCGGATCCCACATCCTCCAGCCAGTTACGGCGATAATCCATAAAGTTGCGGTACTCGCCGGTCGTCTCGTTCCATGCACTTTCGACGAAAGCCGCAAACGTCGTCGTCATCCGGCTGCGATGAGGTTCGGCGACATCGCCGAGTCGGTTCATCAGCATCAGCGCGCGGGCGTTATCATCGACGCAATAGCCATGAGCGCGGTTGGGCACAGAATGGATGCTGTGCTGCAGGATCCCGGTGTCGTCGCAAATGCGCAACAGTCCGGCAATGCCGACAGAAAGACTGTCAGGCATTGGCGGTGATGATATGTTCGCGTCGTCAATCATCTTAAGACAATGGGCGGCAAATTGCGGCCAGATCATATCCCGACCGCGCATATAGGCCCTCTGCTGCAGCGCCAGAAGACGTTCGGGATCGTCAAGCAATGCACCAACCTCAACCGCGATCCGGTCGCTGTCGTTAAACGGAACGAGCACACCATGATCATCGGCAAGCAGTTCCACGGCGTGGACATAGGGCGTCGAAACTGCCGCTTTGCCAAGGGCCACCGC
>JAYUQI010000190.1:0-8653 GCA_043756805.1 Sphingomonas sp. | reverse complement strand
GCAGGCGGGCGTTGCGTTCGAGGCTGGCCTTGTCGATCACCGGGCCTTGGCTGGGCGGTGCCGAAGTGAGCAAGTCGAGCGAGGGCAGGACGTAGCGGTCCTTGAGCGCGAGGCTGGTCTGCTGATTTTTGCCCTTTGCGGTGGAGGGGGCCGAATTGCGGTCGGCAATAATCGGGCGGGGACGTGGTTCGCTGGGCGTGGTCGGGCGCGGGGCAGGCTCGCTGATGCGCGAAGGCTTGGCAGCGCGTTCGGGGATCGTGGCATTGGGATCACGGCGGCGGAAGAGGAAGGCGCGCTCGGCTTCGTCGAGGTCAAGGCTGCGTGCCCAGATGACCACACCCGTGATCGCGAGGACGGCCATCAGGATGAAATTGACGATGCTCTGGATTTGCGCGTCGGGGATAAAGGCCAGGCCCCATTTGAGTGCGCCTGCGCCCGTGAGCCCTATCACGCCGCCGAGGCCTGCGGGCAGGCCGAAAACGGCGTCGCCGCGGAACAGCGCGAGACCGATGCCGATGAGTGCGATGCCGATGCTTGCCCAGAGCGCGCGTCGCCGCCAGCCGCTGACGGGGACATCGCGCCACAAGCGGACTGCCGTGATGAGCATGATCGGGACCAGCAGGATGACGGCGGGACCGGCGAGCCAGAGCATGATGTCCGACGTCCACGCGCCCGGCCCGCCGACCCAGTTGTTGGCGGGGCCAGCGGCGGCAGTGTTCATCGCAGGGTCGCTGGGTCGATAGCTGATCAGCGCGATGGCAACGAGCAACGACGCGATGATCAGCGCGACCGATCCGACGAGCGCGCCACTGCGCACCGCGCCGCGCTTTACGGCGTCCCGCCATACCGGCATCCGAACCACTTTCGCGCGACTAGCCATTGTCCCGACCCCTTTTCCTGCGCAGAATCGCAGAGTGGGGAGTCGCGGTCAAGAGTCGCTGATTATTGCCGGCGTCACATCGGTCTGCGCAAAATCATTGCCGACATAGAGGAGCGGGCAATCGTTTTGGCGTGCCACGTCATAAGCAAAGCAGTCGATGATGTTCAGACCGGCGGGATGGACGCCTTTGCCCCAGCGGGAATAGACGTCAGCAATGCGCGCCGCTGTCCCTGCGTCGACAGGCATGACTTCGAATTCGATTGCGTCGACTAGTGCCCTCATGTCGGTGCCGAGGGAACGGCGATCCGCGACAACCAGCGCCTCGGCAAGCGTAGCGGCGGAGATCAACGGCCTCGGTTCGCTATCAAGTATATCTTTACAGGCAGTTGCCGGTGGTTCCTTCCGCAACATTGCCATCAGTGCCGACGTATCGACGGCAATCACGCAGGAAGGCCATTCTCGTCATAGAGGAAATCCTGACTCCGCGCCGCACATGGTCCGGGCGATGCTTTGGCCGCAGCGGCGTCCATGATGCGCTCAATCAGTTCACGGCGTGCCTGACGGTCCATGGTCGCCTTGACCGGCACCAACCGGACGGCGGCTTGGCCATGGCGGGTCAGGATGACTTCATCGCCAGCTTCTGCGCGGCGGACAAGATCAGTTAACTTGCCTTTGGCTTCGGTTACGGAGACTTGCACGGCGTGTCTCTCAAAAGTTTCATGACAGCAAATAGACCATCTAATGGTCCATTTCAAGGTGAGTGCTCCGGGTTTGACCCGGAGCGGTGCGTTTTGGGGACAGCACCAAGTCGTGCAGGGCTCCGGATCAGGTCCGGAGCACGGGGGTCAAACCTTCTTCAGCCGCCTTACCAGTGCACTCGTGTCCTGCCGCCCGCCGCCGATGGCTTGCACTTCGGCGTAGAATTGATCGACGAGTGCGGCGACGGGCAATGTTGCGCCGTTCGCGCGGGCTTCTTCGAAAGCGAGGCCGAGATCCTTGCGCATCCAGTCGACGGCGAAGCCGAAATCATATTCGTCGTTGACCATTGTCGCCCAGCGGTTGGTCATTTGCCAGCTGCCCGCCGCGCCGCCGCTGATCGAGTCAAAGACGCGGTCGAGGTCGAGGTCGGCGGCCTGGGCAAAGCGCATGGCCTCGGAGAGCGACTGGATCGTGCCGGCAAAGGCAATCTGGTTGCACATCTTTGTGGTTTGCCCCGCGCCGGGCGGGCCGACATGGACGATGCGGCTGGAATAAGCGTCCATGATCGGCGACGCGGCGGCGATCCCCTTGTCGGTGCCGCCGCACATGAGGGTGAGCGTGCCGTTCTGCGCGCCGACTTGGCCGCCGGTCACGGGCGCATCGACGCTGTGCAGGCCCATGCCCTTGGCTTCGACGGCAAGCTGGCGCGCGATTTTGGCGGAAACCGTGGTGTGGTCGATGAACACCGCACCTTTGGCCATCGCCCTGAATGCGCCGTCGCGGCCGAGCGTAACCGAGGCAAGATCGTCGTCATTGCCGACGCAAGCGATGACGGCCTCGGCGTCCTTGGCGGCTTCGGCAGGGCTGTCGACGGCCCGAGATCCATTTGGGCCCTTGTGCTCGGAAACCCAGGCGTCAGCCTTAGCGCGGGTGCGGTTATAGACAGTGAGGTCGTGCCCCGCCGCCGCCAGATGCTTCGCCATCTGCCCGCCCATCACGCCGAGCCCGATAAATGCCAGTTTTGCCATGAGGGCAGGCATAGTCTCTCATTTTCAACAGTGCTAGGGGACGAATGAGGACAAAGGGGTTCGCGCAAAGGCGCAAAGTAGAAGGAAAGGCGCAAAGGGTTTGGGGGATGTTGAGGCCTATGCGCGCGAAGCGGTCGATTGCGGCTTGCGGCTCCACCGCCGACTGGGTCCGGGACTGTTTGAATCTGTCTACGAGACACTTCTTTCATCCATGCTTGAAGAGCGTGGATTGCGGGTGGAGCGCCAGAAAATGATTAGTGCCACGATTGAGGGCATTGTGCTCCACAACGCCTTCAAGGTTGATCTTCTGATCGAAGACATATTGGTCATTGAATTGAAATCGGTTGAAAGGGCGTTGCCCGTTCATGCCAAACAGGTCTTGACGTATCTTAGGCTGATGGACTTGCCGCTCGGCTTGCTTATGAACTTTGGTGAAGAGACTTTCAAAACGGGTGTCAAACGAATTGCAAATAACCTTTGCGCCTTTCCTTCTTCTTAGCGCCTTTGCGTGAAACCCTCCCTTTCTGCTGTTTAGGTGCAATAAATCAAATGAACGCCGCCACTTCGCCTCCTGTGACCCTGTCCGACATCGAAGCTGCGGCCGCGCGGATATCGGGGAATGTCGTGCGCACGCCGACGCTGCATTCGATTACGCTGTCGGCGCTGACCGGGGCGACGGTATATCTCAAGTTCGAAAATCTCCAGTTTACGGCGGCGTTCAAGGAACGCGGTGCGCTCAATCGCTTGCTGCTGATGCCCGAGGCGGCGCGGGCGAAAGGTGTCATTGCGGCGTCGGCGGGCAATCATGCGCAGGGTCTGGCCTATCACGGTGCGCGGCTCGGGATTCCGGTCACGATCGTGATGCCGATCCCGACACCGACCGTGAAAATCACGCAGACCGAAGGGCATGGTGCAACGGTCGTGCTGCACGGCGAGACGTTCGACACTGCCTATGATTACGCGCGGCAGCTTGAGGCCGAGCGCGGGCTGACGTTCGTGCATCCGTTCGATGATGTCGACATCATCGCGGGGCAGGGGACGATTGCGCTCGAGATGCTCGCCGATGCACCCGACATCGATACGCTGGCGATACCGATTGGCGGCGGCGGGTTGCTGTCTGGCGTTGCAACGGCCGCAAAGGCGCTGAAACCGGGGATCGAGATATTTGGGGTTCAGGCCGAGCTGTTCCCGTCAATGTATTCGCTGCTCAATGGGCTCGACATGCCGAGCGAGGGCGATACGCTGGCCGAGGGGATCGCAGTCAAATATCCCGGGATGATCACGCGCGACATGGTGCGCGCGCTGGCCGACGAGATCGTGCTGGTTTCCGAGCGCGATCTCGAGAAGGCGGTCAGCTTGTTGCTGCAGATTGAGAAGACCGTGGTCGAAGGCGCAGGCGCGGCGGGGCTCGCGGCATTGCTGGCGCATCCCGAGCATTTCAAAGGCAAGACGGTGGGGATTATCCTGTGCGGCGGGAATATCGATACGCGGTTGCTGGCGAATGTGTTGCTGCGCGATCTGGCGCGATCGGGGCGGCTGGCGCGGCTGCGGATCCGGTTGCAGGACCGGCCGGGGGCACTGTTTCATGTGGCGCAGGTGTTTCACGAACAGGCGGTCAACATCATCGAAGTCTATCACCAGCGCGTGTTCACGACGTTGCCTGCCAAGGGGCTGATCACCGACATCGAATGCGAGACGCGCGGGCCCGAGCATCTCGCGCGGCTGATCGCCGCGTTGCGCGATGCGGGGTATGAAGTCAGCCCGGTGGAGCTGGCTTGAATTGTACCGCAGTGCTGAGCTTGTCGAAGCACGGTTGGACGCGCGAACCGTCCTTCGACAGGCTCAGGACTGCGGGAGATGCGAGTTAACCCTCTTTCATGGTAAATCCGCTTTTCATCACGGTAAAGCCGCTTCATAGTCGCAATCGTGACTGCTCAATTTCGCTTTCCCCGTTTCTACGTGACAACGCCCACGGCGTGTCCGTATCTGCCCGGGCGCACCGAGCGGAAGGTGTTTACCGAGCTGTCGGGGCCGAACGCGGTCGAGCTGAACGATGCGCTGGGGCGGATCGGGTTTCGGCGGAGTCAGGGCGTGGCCTATCGCCCGTCATGCCTCGATTGCCAAGCGTGTGTCGCCGTGCGCGTGGTGACCAAGGAATTCGCGCCGAATGCCAGCCAGAAAAAGCTGATGAAGCGCCATGCCGACCTTGAGGTTTCAGCGTGCAAGGCGTGGTCGACCGATGAGCAGTTCGAGCTGCTCCGCCGCTATCTGGCGTCGCGGCATCCGGGCGGCGGGATGGTCGAGATGGATGACCTTGATTACGCCGACATGGTCGAACAGTCGCCGGTCGACAGCTATGTTGTCGAGTATCGCGAGCCGTCAATCGATGGACGCCCGGGCCGCCTCGTCGGAGCCTGCCTGACTGACCGGCAGTTCGACGGCCTGTCGATGATTTATAGTTTCTTCGAGGCGGATAGCGAAGCGCGCCCCGGTCTGGGCAATTTCATCATCATGGATCATATCATGCGCGCGGCGGAAGCCGACTTGCCGCATGTCTATCTTGGCTATTGGGTCGCGGGATCGAAGCGGATGGAATATAAAGTCCGCTATCGCCCGATGGAGCGGCTCGGCCCAGGGGGCTGGACACGGCTGCGCGATGCCGATGTTGCCGAATCGCTGAAAGCAGCAGGCGTTATGGGGTCGCCCGAAGGCCGGAAATTCTAGCGTTTTGCTTGTCCCGGATGCGGCACGGCCCATCCTCTGCCTGATCCATTTTCGTGACGAAGCGACCCGTCGCGGGGTGCCATTACCCAGCCGTTGCGGCGTAAAGACCATGTGTCGGCACGCCCCCGCCGACGATCAACACAGGTCGCCTTATCATGATGAAGTTGCGTTTTATTCTCCTTGCCGCCGTTGCCATGCCGGTCGCGGCTGTTGCCCAGATGGCACCGGCAACACCGGCACCGTCATCTGCCCCGGCCGAAGCACCCGTTCCGCCGTCGGATCCTGCTGCCGCTGCTGCAGCGGCACCTGCTGCCGATCCGATGGCAACGCCGCCGACGGATAATGCGGCAACCACCGCCGATGCGGCACCCGATGCCGCCACGACCGACATGTCCAAGAAAAAGAAAAAAGCCAGACCGCAGTCGTAAGACAGCGGTTGAACTTTGGCCCCGTGACGGTTGCCCCCGCACGGGGTCTCTTATGTTTCAGTCCGCAAATGGATCGCGGACGAGGATCGTGTCTTCGCGTTCGGGCGAGGTGCTGACCAGCGCGACAGGACAGTCGATCAGTTCCTCGACGCGCTTGACATATTTGACGGCTTGGGCGGGCAAATCGGCCCAGCTGCGCGCGCCTGCGGTGGACTGGCTCCAGCCTTCGATTTCTTCATAGATCGGTTCGACAGCGGCCTGATCAATCGCGTGCGGCGGGAGGTAATCGTAAGTCTTGCCGTTAAGTTTGTAGCCGACACAGATTTTGAGCGTTTCGAACCCATCGAGCACGTCAAGTTTGGTCAGCGCGATACCAGTGATACCGCTGACGGCGACGGATTGGCGGACAAGGACCGCGTCGAACCAGCCGCAGCGGCGTTTGCGCCCCGTCACCGTGCCGAACTCATGGCCGCGCTCGCCGAGGCGCTGCCCGGTGTCGTCGTCGAGTTCGGTCGGGAACGGACCGGCACCGACGCGGGTCGTATAGGCTTTGACGATGCCGAGGACAAAGCCCGCCGCACCGGGACCGAGGCCCGAGCCGCTGGCGGCTGTGCCCGAGACCGTGTTCGATGATGTGACGAATGGATAGGTGCCGTGATCGACGTCGAGCAGCATGCCCTGAGCCCCTTCGAACAGGATGCGTTTTCCGGCGCGGCGGGCTTGATTGAGTTCGTGCCAGACCGGTTTGGCATAGGGAAGGATCGATGGCGCGATTTCTGACAGCGCTGTCATCAGGGCGGCGCGGTCAATCGGTGGTTCGTTGAATCCGGCGCGCAGAGCGTCGTGATGCGCGCAGAGCCGGTCGATTTGCGGGGCGAGGGCGTCAAGATGTGCCAAATCACAGACGCGGATGGCGCGGCGACCGACTTTGTCTTCGTAAGCGGGACCGATCCCGCGCCGCGTCGTGCCGATCTTGAAGGAAGATGCATCTTCGCGCAGGCCATCGAGGTCGCGGTGGAACGGGAGGATCAGCGGGCAGGTCTCGGCAATGTGGAGGTTTTCGGGGGTGATCGTCACGCCTTGTCCGGCGAGTTTCGCGACTTCATCGCGGAAATGCCACGGATCGAGCACGACGCCGTTGCCGATAACCGAAAGCGTCCCACGCACAATGCCACTGGGCAGCAGGCTGAGCTTATAGACTGCGCCATCGACGACGAGCGTGTGCCCGGCATTATGCCCGCCCTGAAAGCGGACGACGACGTCTGCGCGGGCAGCGAGCAGATCGACGATCTTGCCCTTGCCCTCATCGCCCCATTGCGCGCCGATTACGGTGACATTGGCCACTTATGCTTCCTTCGATAATGTGTCGGGATAAACCGAAAAGCCGGTCGCGGGTTCGTTATGGCCATCGGGGTGCGCGATGACATAGCTGCCGCCGCGTCCGATGGCGTTGGGCGCCCCGGCCACGAATAGCGAGAAGCCGAACCAGCTTTGATATTCGAAGCCGTGGCGCTCGGTCGGGTCGAGCGTGATGCGGACGTTTTTGTTTTCCAGTGCGTTGGCAACGGCTTCGATGCCCTCGATGCGGCTGGTCATCAGCCCGGCATGATCGAATTTTCGGAGCGCCGCGAGCGCGGGGCCACTGGGGCCGGTTGCAGCGATGAGCGGGAGCCAGTCAGCGAATCCGGCACTGACGAGACCGCCGGCGTCTTTCATGTCGAGCAGGCAATCGAGTTGTTCGATTTGACTGGGTTTCAGGATCAGGCCCGCAAGTGTCTGGACAAGATCGGGCAGCGTCAGGTCAACAGTCAGTCCGGCGACGCCCGCTGCCGTCAGCGCTTCGACGGCAATGCCGACGATTTCGCAGGACGATTCGACTGAATCGCTGCCGATCAGTTCCGCGCCGACCTGCATCGTCTCGCGTTCGGGATTGAGTTGCGAGGCACCGAGTTTGAGGACAGGCCCGGCATAGGCGAGGCGCAGCGGGCGGGGGACATTGGCAAGTTGCGTCGAGACGATCCGCGCAATCTGTGGCGTGATGTCAGGGCGAACAGCGAGAGTGCGCTGTGACAGCGGATCGACGAAGCGCGCGAGATCGGTGCGCGAGGATTTCAGCCGCGCGGCGAGCGATTCCTCATATTCGACAAGCGGCGGCGAGACGCGTTCGTAGCCGCGCGCCTCGATACTATCGAGCAACGCACGCACCGTCCGCGCCTGCGCTGCAGCTTCACCGGGAAGCCGGTCGCGCAATCCTTCTGGGAGGAGGCCGGGGGGGAGGGTTGTCATTGTGGCGGCCTTAAAGTTGTTGTGCGCAAAAAGGGAATCAAAAGCACACCGCACCCCTGAGCCTGTCGAAGGGCTGTCCTTACTTGGCGATGGTCGAGAAGAAGGACAGGGCTTCGACAAGCTCAGCCATGCGGTTTTGTTATAGCAAAGTCGGCTCGGACGCCATTTTCACGCGAACTTCAACGTCTTCACGCGGCGGACGCCGGGGAGGTTGCAGAGCTGCCATGATACGGGTTCGGGGACGGGGCTGTCGACCGAGAGCAGGAGGACGGCTTCGCCGCCTGCCGCGCGGCGACCGAGGTGGAACGTGCCGATGTTCACGCCCGCTTCGCCCAGTGTCGAGCCCAATCGTCCGATGAAGCCCGGCGCGTCGTCGTTTACGATATAGAGCATGTCGCCCGCGAGATCGGCTTCGATCTTGATGCCGAACAGTTCGACGATGCGCGGGGAGGTGTTGCCGAAAAGCGTGCCCGCAACTGACTTTTCGCCTTCTTCGGTCTGCACCGAGACGCGCACGAGGGTGTGGTAATCACCTTCGCGGTCGTGGCGGATTTCGCGGATGTCGAGACCACGTTCCTTGGCGAGGAAGGGCGCGTTGACCATGTTCA
>JAYUQI010000189.1:0-8658 GCA_043756805.1 Sphingomonas sp. | reverse complement strand
ACGCCGAAGATCAGAGCGAGATCGACGCGGTCATGATCACGCTTGACGGGACGGCGAACAAAGCGCGGCTGGGCGCAAATGCCATTTTGGGCGTGTCGCTTGCGGTGGCAAAGGCTGCGGCCGACGCGCGGGGATTGCCGCTCTATCGTTACGTCGGTGGCGTCGGGGCACATGTCTTGCCCGTGCCGATGATGAACATCATCAATGGCGGGATGCACGCGGACAACCCCATTGATTTTCAGGAATTCATGGTCATGCCGGTCGGCGCCGACAGCCTGTTCGATGCCGTGCGGATGGGCGCGGAGATTTTCCACACACTCAAGAAAAAACTGCATGACAAGGGGCTGGCGACAGCAGTCGGCGATGAAGGCGGCTTTGCCCCGAATCTGGCCAGCGCTCCCGAAGCGCTCGACTTCATCATGGCCTCGGTCGAAGCGGCAGGATACCGGCCCGGCGAGGATGTGATGCTCGCGCTTGATTGCGCCGCGACCGAGTATTTCAGGGATGGTGCTTACCGGTTCGACGGCGAAGGTGTCGTTCGCACGCCGCATGAGAATGCGGCGTATCTTGCCGATCTGGCTGCGAAATATCCGATCGCGTCGATCGAGGATGGCATGAGCGAAGATGATTTCGAAGGCTGGAAGGCATTGACCGACTTGATCGGTGACAAGGTCCAATTGGTCGGCGATGATCTGTTCGTGACGAATGTCACGCGCCTTTCGGACGGCATGGCGCGGGGACTGGCGAACTCGCTGCTCGTCAAGGTCAACCAGATCGGCACGCTGACCGAAACGCTCGATGCGGTCTCGATGGCGCAGCGCGGCGGCTACACCGCGGTCATGTCGCATCGTTCGGGCGAAACCGAGGACGCGACGATTGCGGATCTCGCGGTCGCAACGAACTGCGGTCAGATCAAAACAGGCTCGCTCGCGCGGTCGGACCGGTTGGCCAAGTATAATCAGCTGATCCGGATCGAGGAAGAACTGGGATCGGTCGCAAAATATGCCGGAAAATCGATTTTCGCACGATTTCGCGGTTGAATGTAGGTTGACGGGGCGAATCTCAGGTGATTCAAGAGGTTCGTGAACAAAGCGCGCAAAAAGATCTGGATGAACCTCCGCGCGGCAGCAATGCCGGCGCTGGCAACGCTTATCGTTGCTTTTTTCGGTGGCTATGCGCTGTTCGGATCGAACGGTGTTTTGGCATGGGGAGAATATTCGAAAGCGCTCGAAACGCGGCGCGCAGACCTGATTGCTGCCGAGCGTGAAAAAGCAATTCTCGCGAACCGCGTGGCGCTGCTCGATCCACGTCATGCCAATCCCGATATGGTCGACGAACTGGTCCGCCGCGATCTCGGCGTCGCGCATCCCGATGAAATGATTGTTCCGCTGCGCTAGATTCCCTAGCGTTCGCAGTTGCACAGCCCAGCGCGCGGTGCTTATAGCGACAGCCTGTCAACGCCGACTCTGAAAGGCTTCGCTCCTTGGCCAAAGCTGCCGCAAAATCAACGCCCATCGTCCGCCCGCCCGAGCCGGTGCGTTACAAAGCATCCAAGGACGAGATGCTCGAATTTTACCGGCAGATGCTGCTGATCCGCCGGTTCGAGGAAAAAGCGGGACAGCTTTACGGCCTCGGCCTGATCGGTGGTTTTTGCCATCTTTACATCGGACAGGAAGCCGTCGCCGTTGGCTTGCAATCGGCGCTCAACATCGGCCTCGATTCAGTGATTACCGGCTACCGTGACCACGGCCACATGCTGTTGTGCAATATCCCGCCGAAGATTGTGATGGCAGAATTGACAGGTCGTGCGGCTGGCATTTCCAAGGGCAAAGGCGGGTCGATGCACATGTTCAGTGTCGAGCACGGTTTTTATGGTGGACACGGTATCGTCGGCGCACAGGTTTCGCTCGGGACTGGCCTCGCGTTTGGGCACAAGTATAAAGAGGACGGCGGCGTGTGCCTCGCCTATTTCGGCGACGGCGCATCGAACCAAGGCCAGGTGTACGAAAGTTTCAATATGGCCGAGTTGTGGAAACTCCCGGCCATCTACGCCATTGAAAACAATCAATATGCGATGGGCACCAGTGTCGCGCGGTCAAGCGCGGAAACGCAGCTTCACCGGCGTGGCGACAGCTTCCGCATTCCGGGCATTCAGGTTGACGGCATGGACGTGCTCGCCGTGCGCGGTGCCGCTCAGGTCGCTTTCGAATGGACACGCGGCGGGAACGGCCCGATCATTCTCGAACTCAAAACCTACCGGTATCGCGGGCATTCGATGTCCGATCCGGCGAAATACCGGAGTCGTGACGAAGTGCAGGCGATGCGCGACAAGTCGGACCCGATCGAGGGGCTGAAGAAAGAACTCGAAGCGATGGGCGTGACCGAGGAAGACCTTAAAGTGATCGACAAGGATATCCGCGCCATTGTGGCGGAGGCGGCGGATTTTGCCGAGCAGTCGCCCGAACCGGCGTTGGACGAACTCTATACCGAAGTGCTGGTGGGGCAATATTGATGACCATCGAGATCAAGATGCCTGCGCTGTCGCCGACGATGGAAGAGGGGACGCTGGCCAAGTGGCTCGTGAAAGCGGGTGATAGCGTGAAATCGGGCGATATTCTTGCCGAGATTGAGACTGATAAGGCAACGATGGAATTCGAAGCGGTCGACGAAGGCGTTGTCGGGGAAATTCTGGTTGCCGAGGGCACGGATGGCGTGAAAGTCGGGACTGTTATCGCGACGATGGCGGGCGAGGGCGGGGCTTTTGCTGCGCCTGTTGAAGTCGCGTTAAAAAAGGAAGAAGCACCACCCCCAACCCCTCCAGCAAGGGCCGAAGGGGAGCAGAAAAAGGCTGCGGCTTCAGTTAGCGCCTCCCCTCCAGCCCTTGCTGGAGGGGATCGAGGGGTGGCCTCTTTGTCGGTTGCCACGCTTACCTTACGCGAAGCGCTGCGCGATGCGATGGCCGAAGAGATGCGCGCCGACGACCGCGTTTTCGTGATGGGCGAGGAAGTCGCCGAATATCAGGGTGCCTATAAGGTAACGCAGGGACTGCTCGACGAATTCGGGGCAAGGCGCGTGATCGACACGCCGATTACCGAACATGGTTTTGCCGGCATCGGCGCAGGCGCGGCGATGGGTGGATTGCGCCCGGTCATTGAATTCATGACCTTCAACTTTGCCATGCAAGCTATCGATCATATTATCAATTCAGCAGCGAAAACCAATTATATGTCGGGCGGCCAGATGCGCTGCCCAGTCGTTTTTCGCGGCCCCAACGGTGCGGCGTCGCGGGTCGGCGCGCAGCACAGCCAGAACTATGGTCCGTGGTATGCCAGCGTGCCCGGCCTGATCGTCATTGCCCCTTATGATGCGGCGGATGCGAAGGGTTTGCTGAAATCGGCGATCCGGTGCGAGGATCCCGTTGTCTTCCTTGAAAACGAGCTGCTTTATGGGCGGACGTTTGACGTCCCAGAGGGCGAGCATGTTGTGCCCATCGGCAAGGCGCGGACGATGCGTGCGGGCAAAGACGTGACGATTGTCAGCTACTCGATCGGGGTTGGCCTTGCGCTCGAAGCGGCCGAAACGCTTAGCGGCGAGGGGATCGATGCCGAAGTCATCGACTTGCGCACGCTGCGGCCGCTCGATGGGGCGGCTGTGCTGGCAAGCCTCAAGAAAACCAACCGCGTTGTGGTCGTCGAAGAAGGCTGGCCCGCCTGCTCAATCGCGTCCGAAATCGCCGCAATCTGCATGGAGCAAGGCTTTGACGATCTTGATGCGCCGGTGCTCCGCGTGACCAACGAAGATGTGCCGATGCCGTATGCCGCAAATCTGGAGAAAGCGATGCTTGTCACGCCTGCGAAAGTGATCGAGGCGGTGAAGAAGGTTTGTTATCGTTAGCAGGCGGCTGTGAGACGCGTCACCGCAGGTGAGTCCTGAAACAACCCATGATCCTCAGTGTTGGTGGCGGCAGCAACGGCCGAGCTTCCCAGAACACGCGGGTCGCGAACAATGAATGCCGCGCGGTAGAGCAATGTCTGGTTGTTCGTATTCATGCCGAAATAGGTCATGCCCTTAGCAATCGGCTCGATCAGCGCGCGATAGTCATAGGCTATCTCGACGTACATGACAGCGCCGCTGACGGGTGCTTTTATCTCGGAACCTGCTGGCCCCATTCCCGCATAAGTCGTCACCGTGCGACCGGTGCCCGCCACGCCGTAGCTCGGCGAAAAAGTCTTTGATCCGATGCAACGTTGCCACGCTATCCACTGACCGCCGCTGGCGTTACGCTGGAGGCTCGACAATATGATTTTGCCGCGGCTCTCAAGATTGAGCGACCCACTTTGCTGGCGGATACCTTCAAAAATGTCGTAAATGTCGCTTTCGTAAACCTTTTTTTCTGTAATGCCGCTGTTGACACCGACACGTGCGGCATTGTCGGCCAGTGTCATTGCGATCTGGCTGACGCGCATTCTCGCTGTCGTCAGGTTCGCGACCTCGAGAGCGCTAAACCCAAAGCCGAGGAAAACCGGCAAGCAATAGGCGAACTCGATCAGCGCAACACCGCTTTTGTTCGCGATGACGTTTCTGACTTTGGGCAAGGTGATCGTGGTCAATTTCATCTGTGTTCAACTATAATAAGGGCTGGTGAGCGGACAGTTCCGTGTCGGTCCTGCAGTGCGGGCCTGCTGACCATTGTACGGCTGATTGCGCAGCACAGTCGTCGCAGTCAGGGTTTGCGTGCCTGTGAGCGCCGCGACGCCTGGCACTGGAAACACGCTCGGATAATCGACCTTGACGGTGTATAGAACAACGTCTTGTGCGCCCCCTTGGCCGGCAAGCGCTCCGTCGTTCCAGACATTGTCGTTGTTGGTATCGACATACGTGTACGTTGTAGCACCTGCGGGCGGTTGACAGCGTCCGCCAGCGCCAGTCGAGGGCTCCATCTGGCCCGCCGTCGTGAAGTTCGCGAAATTGCGACGGGTAAAGGTGAAGGCCGAATCAGCCAATGCCGAATTGACGCGTTTGAAGTTCGTTCGCACGGCAGCATCAATCGCCGCATCGGCACCGGTCACACCGCCACTTTCGAGCGTTCCGTCCCGTGCTGCTTCCTGAAGCGCACCTTGCAGCATGACGATGTCATATTGCCGGTACGCCAGACTTGTCATGCCCAACATTGCCAACAGCATGATTGGTGCGACAAAAGCGAATTCAAGCAGCGATGCCCCACGGTTGTCGCGAACAATGTGGCCAACAGCATATCGGAAGTTCGTGATCATTTGGACAACCTCAATTCGGCGATCTGTGATGCGATCTGCTGGAAATTGGCACGCAGCGTCGCGGTGTCCGTCGCCACGAACGCTTTGCCCGGGTCCGCACAGCTCACCAGGGTTGGCGGGTTCGATGTGCCGAATGCGATTGTCCAGACTGTGATATTGTTATTCTTTGCGGCCGTGCACAACGCCTGGAATCGTGCATTGTGCCTGCTGACGAGGTCGTTGTATTCGGGCACATTGCTTGCACCCGAAACGCGCCGGTCGAGTTTTTCATATCCGTGTGGCGTGTAGATGTCGGGCTGCGTCACCATGCCACCGTCGGTCATGAAGATGATATGGCGGCTGATTGCGCGACCGTTGGGCGCTGTCGTGTTTTCCGCTGCAAAGAGGCCTGTCGGCGCAATCAGGCGGGCACCCCAAGCCATGCCGAGGTCATGGAACGTAAATCCATCCGGGGACAGCAAATTGGTGTAGCTGACGACATCGGCGCGCGTGCGAACAGCGAGCTTGCTGGCTGCCGGCGGGCACAGATAGTATCGGTCAGGACTACGGTTGGTCGTAACTCTCAATTCGTTGGCAACGTCATTGCGGTCATAAACCAGTTCGGACCACATCGGCTTCCAGCTTGTCGCATCGTTAAACGGCGTGGTCGTCACGTCGAGGTCATACGCCCCACTTGGAACCGACGAATAGCTCGATTGCGCAACGGTATCGCGTTCTTCGACACAGCCATCAAAGGCGCTCGATGTCCCGGTAACCGTCGAACCTGGGGCCGTGAGCAGGTTGACCATGTTGTAGCTACCGGAAAGAGTCACCGATCCGGTCGGCGCGGCGCTATCGGTATATACCTGCATCGGGGATCTGGCGGTGTAGTTAACGACGTTGTACGAAACCGGCTTATAGTCCCAGCTGCTGAAGGCAAACCGGCCATTGCGGACATAGGTTGTCGTCGCCTGGCGCCATTGGCGTGTGCAGCTTTTATCGCCACTGTAGCTGGCGGTTACGCGTGCATAGTCGCGACGCACATCGGTCGACTGGGATTCAGAAAAAGTTGTCGTCGGTGCCTGGGTATTGTTGGGGTTCGAATTGTTGGTGGTTACATCTGTCGTTCCCGCTGGCGCATAACCAGAAAAAGACTGATTATTACCGTATCGGGTGCACCTGGCACTGCTTATAGTCGATCCGTATGTTTGGTTGGTCCAACTGCCGAATACGGTCGTGCCCGTCCAGCCATCAAGATCCATGTTCGCGACGCGCGATTGATAGCTGTGGTTTGTGACCATCCAGCTGCTGGGCAGAATATTGGTGTTGGTAAAGGGATCGACGCCCATATTGACGGATTGCGAATAGGGCACGAAGCCGATCCGAAATCGTGAGCTTGTGCTTGTTGCTGCGGCAACGGTGTCGTAAAAATCAACGACGGCCGCGCGGAGTCCTTCAATCTTGGATCCCGCCCCGCCGCCGCATGAAGCATCATCGTCAGGGCACCTGGCCATCGAGCCAGTCACGTCGAGCACCATCATCACGTCGGTATTCGACACCTCGAGCCGCGCGTCGCACGTTACCGTCAAGTCGATACTTGTCTTACCGAACAACTGCATGACCGACATCGGAACCCGCGTTGTTGCAGTGGCAGTAATCTGCCCGGCATCTGCGCCAGTCGTCGCCACAGGTGTAAACACAGGAGTGGTGGCACCAGCATTGCCATTGGCGAAATTCTGGTTGAAGAAGTTTCTGGCCTGCTCGATGACAGGAGCATCGACCGCAGCGCTGGTCATGGCGCGACGCCCGGCAAGAACACCGGCATCGCAGGCTTGCTGAAGGCGCGATTTAACGAGGTAGGTGCGACCGACATCGACGGCGGACCCTGCCATGCCAGCGAGCATGATAAGCCCCATTGCCATCATGGCCATCGTGTTGCCGCGCGCATCCTTGCGGAGCCGCATCAGGAACCCGTCAGGCGTCTTACCCGTTTGCGCCTTGCTCGACATGCCCACTATGAAACCCCCAAAAAAACTGCTTGATGTGTGGGCCATGCGCGATTTTAGGCTAACAGCCGTTGAAGCGACGCGGTTAATGCGGTGTTTCCTGTAAAATGTTGTTACGTCGAAATGAATGATATCGAGCGCATTGCGCTTGCCTATGTGCCGTCCCGACATCGCGATGCTGTCGCCGCGCTCTGGGCGCTGGACGCAGCGCTTGGTCGCGTGGTTGCCACAACGACCGAGCCGCTGATCGGCCAAATGCGGCTCACGTGGTGGCATGATCGGCTGACCGGGCTCGATGAAGGCGCTGTGCCTGCCGAGCCGGTTCTGTCCGCCTTGCATGGCATCGTGCAGGACAATGAAATCACGGGTGCGCAACTGGCGCTGCTCGTCGAGGGTTGGGAGCACCTGTTGGAGCCGCTGCCGCTTGACGATAACGTGCTGACCCGTTTTGCTCAAAAGCGTGGCGGACAGTTATTCGGTCTGTCCGCCCAGCTGGCGAAGTCGTCGGTTGTCGCCGAACTTGGTCCAGGATGGGCGTTGATCGACTTCGCCATGCACTGCTCGGATCCTGTAACGGCAAGCCGCGCTTATCGATTGGCGCGTCGTCTGTTTGACAAGACAGCCATTCACGGCCCCAAATTTCTGAGGATATTGGCGCGCCTCGCCAAAGCAAAGGCTAGTCAACCATTCGAAAACATTGCTGACGCCGTTTCGCGTTGGGATGTGCTGATTGCTGTATTGCGATGACTTGATGTCCTGCTATCCTGATCGTGTTCGATACTGGGGGGACTCGGGGATGTGGCGGTTTCTGGCGGGAGTTGGCTCAGCGGCATTGTTGATGCTGGCGGGGTTGCTGGTGTGGCAGGCCCAGGCAAACAAGCCATCGGCAATACCGCCTGCGCCGTCTGTTGCTGCGGATACACCACTCGGGATGGTCGATCTCGCGCCGCCGCCTGAGGCCAGTGAGCGGACACGCGAGGAGAAGCGCTTTGCGCGATACGACAAGGACAAAAATGGCGCGGTGGGGCGGGCAGAGTATCTGGTGTCGCGGCAGAAGGGCTTTGCGAAACTCGATATCAATGGTGATGGCCGGATTTCATTCGACGAATATGCCGTCAAAACGGTCACCAAATTTGCCGCTGCCGACAAGGATCGCAACAACGCGCTGAACGCGACCGAGTTCGCGACAACGCGGGTTATCCGCAAGCCCAAAGCAAAACCGTACTGTCCGCCTAGTCTGCGGGCTCCAGCGCCGGCTGACGACGCGGAAGAAGGGTAGGCAGCCACGCATCCAGCGCCTCGCGCGCCCGCGCGGTGTAGAGGCGTTTGCGGTCAGACTTTTTTGATTTGCCTTCCAGATCGAGCGGCGGGAACAAGCCGAAATTGACGTTCATCGGCTG
>JAYUQI010000188.1:0-8664 GCA_043756805.1 Sphingomonas sp. | reverse complement strand
AATTCCATGTCCATGCCGATAATGACCGTGACCGGCGCGCTCAAAATCTTGGTCGCGTTTGCGGGCATTGCCAATGCCGCGAGCTTTGCCTTCGCTTCGGCGCTTTCGCACCATATCAGCCGCGCGGGCAGGCAGTTGGCCGACGTCGGCCCCCATTTCATGACGTCCCAGATCGCATCCATCTGGACGCGCGTCACGGGTGCGTCGGTATAGCCATTGTAGCTCCGCGCCGTGCGGAACAACTGGTCGAGCGCGGCATCGTCAAGCGGTGCAGTCATCGGGGATCCTTAAACAGCAAGAACTTCAGTCACTTCGGGGACATAATGTTTGAGCAGCGACTCAATGCCATGCTTCAACGTCGCGGTCGATGACGGGCATCCCGCGCACGCGCCCTGCATTTTCAGGTAAACCGTTCCCTTGTTGAACCCCTGATAGATGATGTCGCCACCATCGTTCGCCACAGCAGGACGGACGCGCGTTTCGATCAAATCCTTGATCTGGTCGATGATGTCGGCATCCTGCGGGTCGTCGTTGAACGATGTTTCCGCAGCAACCGCGATACCAGCGGCCGACGCTGGCTTGAAAAGCGGCATCCCGCCACTGAAATGATCGAGCATGATCGACAGCACATCGGGCTTCGCATCGGCCCAGTTGCTGCCCGGCCCGACCGTGACCGACACGAAATCATGACCAAAGAAAACACCCTCGACATCGCCCAGCGTAAACAGCGCCTCGGCGAGCGGCGAGGCTTCGGCTTCCTCAGGCGTCGCGAAATCGCGCGTGCCCCCAAGACCATCAGCGCCCATCACCTTGCGGCCCGGCATGAATTTCAGCGTCGACGGATTCGGCGTGGTTTCGGTTTCGATCAGCATGATATGCATGTGGGGCGTAGGGGGGCGTGGGTCAACTGGCGCGATTGACCTCTTGTTCGCTGTTCGCCTTTGCGCCACCATTCCGGCATGATCAAAAAGCTACTCGCGCTCGCCGCCCTCCTTCTCGCAACCCCCGCCCTCGCCGACGGGTGGATCGATAACGTCAACGGCGTCACGCTCGACGCGGCGGGCAAAGTCGTCCGCTTCAACGGCCTGACAATCACGACCGACGGCAAGGTCGGCAAGCTGCTGCAGCGCGGTGACAAGGTGGCCAAGCCCGACTGGAAATTCGACGGCAAGGGGCGGACGCTGCTCCCCGGCCTGATTGATGCGCACGGCCATGTCATGTCGCTCGGCTACGGCGCGCTGACGCTCGACCTGTCGGAAACCACCAGCCTCGCCGATGCGAAAGCCAAGATCACGGCCTATGCCGCTGCGCATGCCGATCGCCGCTGGATCATCGGGCGCGGCTGGAATCAGGAAAAATGGGGGCTTGGCCGCTTCCCCACCGCTGCCGACCTCGACGGGCTGGCCGACCGGCCCATCTGGCTGAGCCGTGTTGACGGCCATGCCGGCTGGGCCAATGCTGCCGCTATGAAGGCGGCGGGCGTGACATCCGCGACCAAGTCACCCGCCGGGGGCCGCATCGAAAATGGCGTCTTCATCGATGCCGCGCAGGATCTGATCGACAAGGCCGTCCCCGCCCCGCTGTCCAAAGACAATGATATTGCCTTCCTGAAAGCGCAGGAAATCCTGAAAGAATTCGGCATCACCGCGATTGCCGACATGGGCACATCGGTGTCCGACTGGAACACGTATCGCCGCGCCGGCGATGGCGGCCGCTTGCAAATCCGCATCTTTAGCTACGCGGCGGGAATCGAACCGATGCTCAGCATTGCAGGCGGCGAGCCAACCCCGTGGCTCTATGGCGACCGTCTCCGCCTCGGCGGCGTCAAGCTCTATACCGACGGCGCACTCGGCTCGCGCGGCGCCTGTCTCAAAAAACCTTATGCCGATGCGCCGACGCAAACCGGCCTGTGCTTTCTCGACGATGCCAAGCTCCGCAACCTGATGACGCGCGCCGCGATGGACGGGTTCCAGACGGCAATCCACGCCATCGGCGACAAGGCGGACGCGCAAGTGCTTGACGCCATCGAAGACTTGGCCCCGACGTTCAAGGGCGACCGGCGCTGGCGGATCGAACATGCCCAGATTGTCGATCCGGTGGACCTCGCGCGCTTCGGCAAGAACGGCATCATCGCGTCGATGCAGCCGGTCCACCAGACCAGCGACCGGACGATGGCCGAAGTCCGCTTGGGGCCAGACCGGCTAAGCGGTGCCTATGCCTGGGCGACGATGCTGAAAAACGGCAGCCGCTTGGCGTTCGGGTCCGACGTCCCCGTCGAAAGCGCCAACCCCTTCCCCGGCCTCGCCGCCGCCATCACCCGCGAGGATGACAAGGGCCAGCCTTTCGGCGGCTGGCAACCACAGGAGCGCGTGACGCGCGAACAGGCGCTCGCCGGGTTCACCACCGGCGCAGCCTACGCGTCCTTTGCCGAGGACAAGGTCGGTCGGCTGGCCCCCGGCTTCCGTGCCGATTTCATCCTCGTCGACAAAAATCCGCTCGAAAGCACGCCCGCCGAAATCCGCGCCACCAAGGTTCAGGAAACGTGGATCGGCGGCATCCGGGTGTTCAAACGAAAAGCGCCGTAGTGCTGAGCCTGTCGAAGCGCGGTTAGGTGCACGAACCGTCCTTCGACAGGCTCAGGACTGCGGGAGCCCCGCGAGCAACCCCGGCGTCAAAATCTGCGGCAACTGCTTTGGCTCACCCCCACCCTTGGGATAATAAAGATAAAGCGGGACGCCGGACGCGCCCTGCTCGCCCAGAAAGCGCGTGATTGTCGCGTCGCCGTTGGTCCAGTCACCGGTCATCACCGTGACTCCGCCCGCCGTGAACGCCGCCTGTGCCACGCGCGTGTCGATCGCGCTTTTTTCATTGACCTTGCAGGTCAGGCACCAGTCGGCCGTGAAATACAGGAACACCGGCTTGCCCTCGGCGCGCAGCGCCGCGAGCTTGTCCGCGGAAAAGGGCACGCCTGCGTTGGCGGTCGCTGCGTTGCCATTGATCCGGTCGACCTTGATCGCTGCCGCGCCGCCTGCAAGCATCACGCCCATGATCACCGCCATCACAATCGGTCGCCCAACCGGCTGCCGAAACCGGCTCCAGAACGCGCCAACCCCGATCACTGCCACCGTCACCAGTGCCCAATCGCCCGCGACATTGCCCTGCTGCTGATACACCAGCCACAACAAAGCCACGACGGTCAGCGCCATCGGAATGCTCAGGAAACGCTGGAATTTGCCCATCCACGCGCCGGGCCTTGGCATCATCCGTCGCAGCGCGGGCACGAACCCGATGGCGAGAAACGGCAACGCCAGTCCCAAACCAAGTCCTGCAAACACCGCCAGCGCCGCCGCAACCGGCAAAACCAAAGCCGCGCCGAGCGCCGCTGCCATGAACGGCCCGGTGCACGGCGTCGCGACAAATGCCGCCAGCACGCCCGTCCAGAACGACCCCTGCACCCCGCCTTTGCCCGCCAGCGCTTCACCCCCGCCAAAGGCACGCAACTCGAATGCGCCTGCCAGATTGAGCGTGATCGCTGTCGCCAGCAGCAACAGAACAAACACAATCCAAGGCGACTGTAACTGAAATGCCCAGCCCACCTGCGTCCCCGCCGCGCGCAGGCCGAGCACCACCGCGCCAAGGGCAACACAGGTCAGCATGACACCCGCCGTATAAGCCAGCGCCTCACGCTTCGCTGCCCCCTCATCACCGCCCGCGCGCGCCAGGCTCAGCGCCTTCAAGCTCACAATCGGAAACACGCACGGCATCACGTTCAGGATCAATCCGCCGAGCACCGCACCACCGATCGCCAGCAAAATCGCCGTCAGTGCCGATGCTGTTTCGCCGAGCGGCTTCGCATCGGGCGGCACGACGCCGGCCTGCGCCGCAATCTGCAAGCCGCGCCCGTCACCCAGTGACAAGATACCGCCCACAGCACCGGCCGCCTCCTTGGGCGCTGTCATCGTCAGGATCAGCTGATCACCTGACCGGCTAAACCGCTGCGGCGCGGCATCGACAATCAGCCCCGGTGTCGCCGGAAAGAAATGCGGTGTGCCGATCTTTGCGCTTGCCGGAAACGGAATCGCGACGCGCAATTGTCCGCTCGTCCGTGCAAATGTCGCGCTCGAGCCAAGCGGTGCCGGCAATTTACGACGGAAAGCATCGAACGCCGCCTGCGCATCGCGCGCGCCGTCACCAACTTTCAGGTCCAGCACAAATGTCCCCTTCTCGGGAACACAGACTTCGTCGGTGCACACCAGCCATTCGGCATCGACGCGGATCGGCAATGGCGTGCCCTTGGCCAGTCCCGCCGCGACATCGAATCGCGTGATCAGCGCATGATCGCCTTCGAACACATAGTTCATCAGGTCGGCGACGATCAGCGTCTGTGGCACGGGAAACGCCGGCTCCCCCACCAGCGTCACACCCTTGGGCAATGTCCATTTGAGGCGCGGCGCAAAGCCCGCCTCACCAGGGTTCGACCAATATCCGTGCCAGCCCTTTTCGGTGCGCATGTCGAGCGCCACCGCAACCGGCGCACCGGCAGCAGGCGCGCTGCTTTCCGCCACCAGTCGCGGCTGGATATGCGTCTGCGCCAGTGCTGGCATTGCAACCAGCGCCAACAGCACTGTCACCATCCTGAAACACCATGCGACCATGCGAGACTCCTGTGTGACAATGTGCCTAATACGCGCAGGTTTTTACTTTCGATACGGAGATGTTGATGATCCGCCGCCTGATTGGTTGTGCCGCGCTTGCGATGGCGACGACGGCCCAAGCCGAAACTACAAAACCAACCTTGCTTGTCGTCATTTCGGTCGATCAATTGTCCGCTGATCTCTTCGCCGAATATCGCGCGCATTTCACGGGCGGGCTCAAGCGCCTGAGCCAGGGCGTCGTCTTCCCCAGCGGCTATCAAAGCCATTCTGCGACCGAGACCTGCCCCGGCCATTCGACGATCCTGACCGGTGCCCGACCCGCGCGCAACGGCATTGTCGCCAACAACTGGATGGATCTTTCCACCGCGCGCACTGACAAAGTGATTTACTGCGCCGAAGACGAAAGCGTCGCCGGGTCGACGTCCAAAAAATACACGGTCTCCGCGGTCCACCTCAAAGTCCCGACCCTCGGCGAGCGGATGAACGCCGCCGACCCGCGCGTCCGCATCGTGTCGGTCGCGGGCAAGGATCGCGCCGCCGTCATGATGGGCGGCCACCGTGTCGATCAGCTCTGGTATTGGACCGGCAAGAGCTTCGAAGGATCGGCCATCGGCGCGCCCGCAGCTGCGGTCGCGCGGACCAATGCCGCCGTGACGACCGAGATCGCGCGCGCCGCGTCGCCACTGCCGCTCTCGCCTTTATGTGCCCTGCGCAACCGCCCCGTTACCATCGGATCAGGGACGATCGGCACGGGCCGCTTCGACCGCAAAGCCGGTGACACCCGCGCTTTCCGCGCTTCGCCCGCGATGGATGGCGCCACGATCAAGCTCGCCGGTGACATCGCGACCGAAATGAAACTTGGCCAGGGTCCGCAAACTGATGTCCTGATCGTCGGCGCTGCGGGGACGGACATTATCGGCCACAGCTTTGGCACTGGTGGCCCCGAAATGTGCCTCCAGCTGCAAGCGCTCGATGCCCAGATCGGCACGCTGTTCAAGCGGCTCGATGCAGCGAAGATCGATTATGTCGTCGCGCTCACCGCCGATCATGGCGGCCATGACGCGCCCGAGCGCAACCGCGAGCTCGCCATCGCCGATGCTATGCGCGTCGATGCGACGCTGACGCCCGACGCGATGGGCAAGGCTCTCGCGACCGAGATGGGTCTCGCGACGCCGCTGCTTTACGGCACCGATCCGGCAGGCGATATTTATGTCGACAAGACCATAACGGGGCCTGCGCGCGACACTGTCATCACCCGCGCCAAAGCAGCCTATCTCGCCCGCCCGCAAGTCGCCGCCGTCTTCTCGGCTGCCGACATCGCCGCCACCCCGCCAGCGACAACCCCGCCCGAAGCGTGGACGCTCGCCGAGCGCGTCCGCGCATCCTATGTCCCCGGCCGGTCAGGCGATCTCATCGTTCTTCTGAAAGCGCGCGTCACGCCGATCGCTGGTGCCGTCCCCGGCTATGCCGCGACGCACGGCAGCCCGTGGGATTATGACCGCCGCGTGCCAGTGCTGTTCTGGCGCAAGGGGATGACGGGATTCGAACAACCCAACAGCATCGAAACCGTCGACATCACGCCGACGCTGGCGGGGGTGATTGGCTTTGTGCTGCCAACGGGTGAAATTGATGGGGTTTGTCGGGATTTAATCGTCGGGCCGGCAACCAGCTGTCCACCCGAACGCAAATGGTATATTGGCCTCGACGGGAAAACTACCCCCGAACGACCCCAACCTCGCTAAACGCTTTCGGCTCGTCGGGCGGCGTATTCGGTTCGCTCAGCGTCTTCTGCCACAGGCCCACGTCAATCCACTGGCCATTCTTGAACGCCACTTCGCGGTAAACCCCCGCGCGCTTGAAGCCGATGGCTTCATGCAAAACGATCGCTTTGTCATTGGGCATCGTCAGTGTCGAAATGGCTTGCGTGAAATTCTGTTCGGTCAGCGTTGAAAGCAGACTTTGATACAATGTCCGCCGGATCCCCTGTCCTTCGAGCTCGCCCGCCACATAGCAAGCCGTCTCGACCGCGAAGCGATAGGCCGGGCCCGGCCGCGTCGGTTTCGCAAAAGCATAGCCGAGCACCAGCCCGCTATCCTCGTCGACCGCGACGATCCACGGCAGGACATCACCCGCCGCCTTGATCCGCGCGCGCATGTCCCTGATCGCCGGTGGCGTCGTTTCAAACGACACGGCATTGGTGACGACATAGGGCGAATAAATGGCAAGTATCGCAGCAGCGTCGTCGGTTGTGGCGGCGCGGAGATTGATCATCGGGTTATCCAGGCAACAAAGATTTCAGTGAGTGATTGCGTTTTGACGGGCGCCGCCGACACCGGGCATTCGAGGCAGCGAACCTGAACCACCGATCCGGTCGCCAGCGACCGGGCATCGGCCACGGCCTGACCCAGCATCGCAAAGCGCGCCCGCGACAGTGTGGACAACAAGTCTGTGGCCTGCTGGCTGTCGTCCTCGTCGCCGCCCATGAACATTTCGGCAAAGCTCTGCGCAAAGCTCGGTGGCTTTTCGAGGTAGACGGCTTTCACGGTCTTCACATCAAGTTTCGCCAATTTGGCCGCTTCGGCAACCGCTTCGTCGATCCCGCCAAAGCCATCGACCAGCCCCAGTTGCCGCGCTGTCCCGCCGTCCCAGACGCGGCCCTGCGCAATCTCGTTGACCTTCTCGACCGGCATTTTGCGCGCGCCGCTGACCAGCGTCAGGAACTTGCCATAAGTCGATTCGATGCTTTTCTGGATGATCGTATCGAAGGCCGCATTCGTTCCGCCGACAATGTCGGGCTGACCGCTCAGCGGCGTCGTTGTCACACCGTCCGACGTGACACCGATTTTGGCGAGCGCGGTTTCAAACGTCGGAATAATCCCGAAAACACCGATAGACCCCGTAATCGTTGATGGCTCGGCGAACACCCGGTCGCCCGCCATCGCCACCCAATAGCCGCCCGACGCCGCAACATTGGCCATCGACACGACAACGGGGATCTTCGCCGCTTTCGCATCGTTCAGCGCGATACGGATTTTCTCCGATGCCAGCGCCGATCCGCCCGGTGAGTCGACGCGCAGGACCAGCGCCTTGTAATCGTTGCTCGCCACAGCTTTGTTGATGATCTTGACGATCGTGTCGCCGCCCGCCGTGCCGGGATCGGCCTGCCCGTCCACAATACTGCCCGCAACAGTAACGATGCCGATTTCGCCACGACGTGCCGCCGGATTTGCGGCAATCCACGGTGTCAGTTCGATCTTGGCATAGTCGTGCCCGTCCTTGCCCGCACCGGCCAGCCCCGCGACAAGGCGGTTAAATGAAGCCCGGTCGCCCAGCTTATCGACGACGCCCGCCGCCAGCGCTGCTTTCGCCAGATCGCCCCCGGCAGTCGCGGCCACCGGATCGGCAATAAACCCGGCCAGCTTTGCATTCGGGCGCGCCTTCAGCACATCAGCCTGCCACCCCTGCCAGAGCGATGCGGTCAGTGCCACGCTTGCCGCCTTGGCTTCGGGCGACTGGTCGGCGCGGGTATAGGGTTCGACGAACGACTTATATTTGCCGACGCGATAAATATGCGCATTGACGCCCAGCTTGTCGATCAGCCCCTTGTAGTAAAGCCGTGACCCGCCCGGCCCCTGAAACAGCGCGAGCCCCATCGGATCGAGCCAGATTTCGGACGCATGCGCCGCGAGTTGATAGCTGTCATCACTATAGCCGGTGGCAAAGGCATAAATCTTCTTCTTGGCGCGAACCCGGTCGAGCGCTTCGCCAATGTCGATCAGCGCGACCTGACCCGCGCCCATAAAATTATCGAGGTCGAGAACGACTGTTTTCACCCGGTCGTCGGTCGCCGCCGCGTTAAGGGCGCGGATGACGTCGCTCAGGCGGTATTGCTTGACCGGCGCACTCCCGCTCAGCAATTCACTGGGGCTGGCAATTTGCGGCTGCTCGACAATACTGCCTTTGAAATCGAGCACCAGCGCGCCCGTGCCAATGGCCTTGGCATTGGGCC
>JAYUQI010000187.1:0-24674 GCA_043756805.1 Sphingomonas sp. | reverse complement strand
TTCGACGTCGGCATTGCCGAACAACATGCCGTAACGTTCGCGGCGGGCCTCGCGGCGCAGGGGATGCGGCCGTTCTGCGCGATCTACTCGACCTTCCTGCAGCGCGCCTATGATCAGGTCGTGCATGATGTCGCGATCCAGAACCTGCCCGTGCGCTTCGCCATCGACCGCGCGGGACTGGTCGGCGCGGACGGCTGCACCCACGCCGGATCGTTCGACGTCACCTATCTGTGCACGCTGCCCAATTTCGTCGTCATGGCCCCGTCGGACGAAGCCGAACTGGTCCACATGACGCACACGGCTGTGCTGCACGACAGCGGCCCGATCGCCTTCCGCTATCCGCGCGGCAACGGCACCGGCGTGGCCTTGCCCGAGGTGCCGCAGCAACTCGAAATCGGCAAAGGCCGCATCGTCCGCCACGGCAAGAAAGTCGCGATCCTCTCGCTTGGCACGCGACTCGAAGAAGCGATGAAAGCTGCCGACGCGCTTGAAGCCAAGGGGCTGAGCACTACCGTCGCCGACCTCCGCTTCGCCAAGCCTTTGGACGTGGACTTGATCCGCAAGCTCCTCACCACCCACGAAGTCGCGGTCACAGTCGAGGAAGGCAGCATCGGCGGCCTCGGCGCGCATGTCCTGACAATGGCGAGCGACGAAGGCCTCATTGACGCAGGCCTCAAACTGCGGACGTTGCGGTTGCCCGACCTGTTTCAGGATCACGACAAGCCCGAGCTTCAATATAAGGAAGCGGGATTGGACGCGGACGCGATTGTCGACAGCGTGCTGAAAGCGCTTAGGGTGAACAGCGTGGGGGTGGTTGAGGAAGTTCGGGCTTAGGTACTAGCTGGATTCTGAGGACAGGAGACCCGACTTGGCGACCATAATGTATTTTGAAACTGCGATAAAAGACGTTGGCAAACTTGGTGATCCAATGAAAGTTGAATTCGGCAAGTCTACGTTTCACGATGGCGAACCGCTTATGTATTTGAATGTAGATAGAAATGGTGTGCTGATGGATGAAGCGACGGGACGCGATTTCTGTAAGAGCGTCGCTGCGTTGGCACACTATCTTGGTTATGAGTTTGATTAACGTCGGACGCGATATTCACGCTAGTTTTACGTCACTCGTCTCGCTCCCATTTTCGTCATTCCCGCGAAGGCAGGAATCCAACGCCCCATGTAGACATTCAGGAGTTGGACACCCGCTTTCGCGAGGGTGACAGTGTGGTTTTAGGGCACTTTGTCACCCCCGATAAACTTCCCGTCGGTGACCGATGGTAATTACCGTCACGGTCATTTTCCCTTCTTCGATCCGAGCAATCGCGCGGTAGTCGCCGATACGGTAACGCCAATAGCCGTTATAGTCCCCCGTCATCGCACGACCGCGGTCACGCGGATCGCCACGCTCGATGATCTGGACAAGCGCAGAAATAATGCGGTCGCCGATATGATTGGGGAGTTTGCGCAGCATCTTGCGCGCTTGGGCGTCGAACTCAAGCGTCCAGACCAAGTTCAGCCCTCATTTCCGCCAGCGTGATGGTCTTTCCAGAATCGGGATCGCGCAGAGCTTCTTCGAGGAGAGCAATGTCTTCAAGCTCGTCGATTTTGTCGATGATCGCTTGGCGCGCATAAAATGTTTTAGTGCGACCCGTCCGCTTGGCAATCGCGGTCAGGCGGGCTTCAAGATCGGCGTCTAGACGGATGGCGAGCATGGCGAGTTCCTTCTGTTATACATGTATAGCAGAAGGTCGGACGGCACAACTCGCCACGTCCCGCTCGCCTTCCGGTCACGCAAACTAAACCTGCCGCTTGCGGACCGACCAGACGAAGCCGTCATACCAGAAATGCAGGATCGAACACGCAAGGAAGATGCCGCCCAGCCACTGGATACCCATCGGGATCGCCACGCTATACGCCACGCCAAACAGCGCGCAGAGCCCGCCGAAAATGACGGCCGCCATCCATTTGCGCTTCGGCGCCATCGCCGTCATCCGCGCGCCTTCTTTCAGCCAGACGAGCGCAAAATATTGCACGGCATGATAGATGTTGATCGAAACCAGCGCGACCAGCGGCGACGAAAATCCCCACGCGATCAGCGAGACAAAGCCCGTCGTGACGATCAACGCGAGCTTGTGCGGCGGCAAGCGGTAGCCGTCGGCCATCGCGCGGCGATAATCGGTCACGGCAAGGCCAATCGCGCCCGCCCATAGCGCCATCGCAATTGCGGCGATAATCGACAACTGCCCTTCGAGCAGACCCGGCAGGCGGGCAATTGCGGCAAGGCTGGTATCGTTCAAGCGGTCAAGCGCATGAAGATGCAGCAACAGGCCGGCGCCTGACGCAATCGGCCCCACATAAAGAAACCAGCTGAGCCGCAAATCAGTCCGCCGCAGCCGCTCCGGCGCATTGCCTGCCTTCAGATCATAAATCCGTGCCAGCCCGAAATTCTGCATCGCACTGTGGTGAACGTCCCATAAGATCGCGATCGCGCCAAGGATCGCAAACATCATCGGCGACCATATAATAACCGCGATAAGCACGACTGGCACGACCGTTAGCCGCAGGCGGTTTGCCGCAAAAACTTCGGCATTCAGATAGGCGCGCGGGATAACCGCGACGAGATGACCGTACGTGATAATGATCGAAAAACTTATCAGCGCACTGGCCATGATGTCGCCGGTCGCCACGCTTTGCAGGGCGGCGAACGCCAGCCAGAATTTGACGGCAAGAAGCGCCAGCAGGGGCGCGCCCCAGAAAAACAGTGCATCGCGACGTGGCCCCATGATCGTGCCGCGGGCGTCGGACAATCCGGCAAGTGCGCTCGATAGAGGCTCTGCGCGGTCCTGCTCCTGATTCATCGGCGCAGAGGCCAAAATCATTGTCCCGTCAACGTCGTCCACCGCCTGGGTAGCGTCAAAACGTTAAGACTTTGCCGCGCCCTTGCATGATGAAATATTTACCGAATGTCGGGAACCAAACACCCCGCACACCGCTTCCGTTTCTGAACCGCGCGAGGCCCGCGCTGCGCCATTTCGCAAAAGGAATTACCCGATGAACATCCTCATGATCCTGACCTCGCATGACGAACTGGGCGATACTGGCGAAAAAACCGGCTTCTGGCTCGAAGAATTCGCCGCGCCTTATTATGTTTTCAAGGATGCCGGGGCGGCAATCACATTGGCCTCGCCCAAAGGCGGACAGCCGCCGCTGGATCCCAAAAGCGACGCGCCCGACGCACAGACCGACGCAACCAAGCGCTTCCGCGCCGACGCAGCGGCAACGGCGGCACTTGCCGCGACACACAAGCTCGCCGAAATCGACGTCGCCGATTATGATGCCGTCTTTTATCCCGGTGGTCACGGTCCCCTGTGGGATTTGGCCAATGACAAGCATTCGATCGCGCTGATTGAGGATGCGCTTGCAGCCGATAAACCGGTTGGTCTCGTCTGCCACGCCCCCGCTGCGCTCAAGAACGTCCGCGCCTCCGATGGCTCACCGCTGGTCAAGGGCCGCAAGGTTGCGGGCTTTACCAATGGTGAAGAAGCCGCCGTCGGGCTTACCGATGTCGTGCCGTTTTTGGTCGAGGATATGCTCAAGGAAAATGGTGGCAATTACAGCAAAGGTGCCGACTTCGCGCCCTATGCTGTGCAGGACGCGATGCTGATCACCGGTCAGAATCCGGCGTCGTCCGAAGAAGCGGCGAAGATGGTGCTTGCGGCGCTGACGCAAATGGTGCGCTAGAGCACGATGACTTTAGGTTGATCAAAGCTCTTTTCGTCACCCCCGCGAAGGCGGGGGTCCAACGCCCGATGTCGAAATGCAGGCGTTGGATTCCCGCCTTCGCGGGAATGACGAGGCCAGAGAATCAACTTAAAGTCATCAGAGTCTAAACGCCTGCTGCTTTCTTCAACACGGCATTCATCCGCGATTGCCAGCCCGGTCCATCGGCGCGAAAGGCGGCAAGGACATCGTTGTCGATACGTAACGACACCTGCGTCTTCGTCTCGCCCGCCGGTCGGCCGCGGCGGATTACGGTGTCGCCGATCATAAAGTCGGCTTTGTCGAACCATTCGTCGGTCAGTTCCGGTGCGTCGTCGGGATCAATCCAGACGGGTTTGGTAGCGGCGTTGTTCTTTGGCATTGGCCTTCCTCATCGAAAATACATGACGGTCGTCGCCGCGTTGTGTCCAAACGACCACCGTCATTCGCCCCCTCAGAAGTCCGACCGTCGTAACGCGCACTTCGCCATAATCGAAACGGTCATCAACGAATTGGAACTTCGGTCCAGCGAACACATGTTCGGCATCGACGAAATCCAGTCCGCGTTCGTTAAGCGTCTTGTCGCACTTCGCAGGATCAAACGTAATAGCCATTTTACGTAGATGCGTTTAATCGGTTTGTCAAGACACTCTTCAACCCCAAGAGCGGCGCCAGATAGTGCCCGGTATAACTGCGCGGTTCTTTCGCCACGCTCTCGGGCGTCCCTACGGCGACGATTTCGCCCCCGCGCACGCCGCCTTCGGGGCCAAGGTCAATCACCCAGTCGGCCGTCTTGATGACTTCCAGATTATGTTCGATGACGACCACGCTATTGCCCTGTTCGACAAGCGCGTGGAGGACTTCGAGGAGTTTGCGGACATCCTCGAAATGGAGCCCAGTGGTCGGCTCGTCGAGGATGTAGAGCGTTTGCCCGGTTGCGCGGCGGCTGAGTTCCTTGGCCAGTTTGACACGTTGCGCCTCGCCGCCGCTCAGCGTGGTCGCCTGCTGCCCGACTTTGACATAACCAAGGCCGACTTCGGCGAGCATCGCCATTTTGTCGCGGATGCTCGGCACGGCTTTGAAGAACTCGACGGCATCCTCGACGGTCATGTCGAGCACGTCGGCGATGCTCTTGCCCTTGAACTTCACTTCCAGCGTCTCGCGATTGTAGCGCGCGCCGTGGCACACGTCGCAGGTCACATAGACGTCGGGGAGGAAGTGCATTTCGATTTTGATCAGTCCATCGCCGGTGCACGCCTCGCAGCGTCCGCCCTTGACGTTGAAGCTGAAACGCCCGGGTTTGTAGCCGCGCGCCGCTGACTCGGGGAGCCCCGCAAACCAGTCGCGGATCTGCGTGAAGCTGCCGGTATAGGTCGCGGGATTGCTGCGCGGCGTCCGGCCGATCGGCGACTGGTCAATATCGATGACCTTATCAAGATATTGTAATCCCTCGATTTTTTCATGATGCCCCGCCAGCATCCGCGCGCCGTTCAGTGCCCGCGCCGATGCCGCGTAAAGCGTGTCGATGGTAAAGCTCGATTTGCCCGAGCCGCTGACCCCGGTCACGCAGGTGAAGGTGCCGAGCGGGATGCTCGCGGTGACGTCTTTCAGATTATTGGCGCGCGCGCCTTTGACGGTCAGCTTCTTGCCATTGCCTTTGCGACGCTTGGCGGGGATCGGAACACTACGCCGCCCGCTCAGATAATCGCCGGTCAGGCTGGTCTCGCAGTCGAGAATATCCTGCAACGTCCCCTGCGCGACGATCTCGCCGCCATGGACGCCCGCGCCGGGGCCCATATCGACGACATGGTCGGCCGTGCGGATCGCGTCTTCATCATGTTCGACGACGATCACCGTATTGCCGAGATCGCGGAGGCGGCGCAGCGTGACCAGAAGTCGATCATTGTCCTTTTGGTGCAAGCCGATGCTGGGCTCGTCGAGGACATAGAGCACGCCTGACAGGCCGCTGCCGATTTGCGACGCAAGGCGGATGCGCTGGCTCTCGCCGCCGCTCAATGTGCCGCTGGTGCGATCAAGGTTCAGATAATCAAGCCCGACATTGTTGAGGAAGCCCAAGCGCTCGACGATCTCCTTCAGGATACGTTCGGCGATCTGGTTTTGTTGGGGCGTCAGCTTGGCCGGCATTGCTTCGAAGAACGCGAGCGCCGGGCCGACCGCGCGGCGGGTCGACATGCTGATGTCTTCGCCCGCGATTTTTACAGCGAGTGCTTCAGGCCGCAACCGTGCGCCAAGGCAGACTTCGCAAGGCTGCGAATTTTGATACTTCGCCAGCTCCTCGCGCATCCACGCGCTTTCGGTCGACAGCAGGCGACGGTCGAGATTGCCAATCACGCCTTCGAACGGCTTTTTCACTTCATATGATTTGCGCCCGTCGATGAAGCGCAGGACAACCGGCACGCCTCTGGTCCCATAGAGGATCGCAGTGACGACATCGTCGGGCAGCTCGTTCCACGGCGTATCAAGGCTGAACCCGAAATGCGTCGCGAGGCTCCCCAAGACCTGCATATAATAGGGCGACGGCGGCTGCGACTTCGCCCACGGCACGACGGCGCCTTTCTTGATGCTCAGATTCTCGTTGGGCACCACAAGCTGCGGATCGAAATGCAGCTTCTCGCCCAGACCATCACAAGCGGGACATGCCCCTTGCGGCGCATTGAAGCTGAACAGCCGCGGTTCGATTTCGGCAATCGTGAAACCGCTGACGGGGCAGGCGAATTTCTGGCTGAAGGTAATACGGCCTTCGGGCGCATATTCACCGGCGACGAGTTTCTTGCTCCCCTCCCGGCCTTCCGGGAGGGGCTGGGGGTGGGGCTCTCCGTCGGTCGAAAGTGGATTTTGCGTGGCGGAAGGGGCGACCCCAGTTTCAGGTGAAACAGCTCCCAGCTGTTTCAAATCATCGCGGGGCGATGATCGACCTGTAACTCCTTCCAGCAAGGGCTGAAGGGGAGAAGAATCCGCTGGATCGACATAGGCCAGCCCATCCGCCAGTTTCAGCGCTTGCTCGAACGAATCCGCCAGCCGCGACTCGATACCTTCGCGCACGACGATCCGGTCGATCACGACTTCGAGGTCATGCTTGTATTTCTTGTCGAGCGCGGGCGCTTCATCGATCTCGTAGAACACCCCGTCGATGCGCACGCGGGTGTAGCCCGCTTTCTGCCACTCGAGCAGTTCCTTGCGATATTCGCCCTTGCGCCCGCGCACGACGGGCGCGAGCAGGAATAGCCGCGTGCCCTCGGGCAGTGCCATCACCCGGTCGACCATCTGGCTGACTTGCTGCGCACTGATCGGTAGGCCCGTGGCGGGTGAATAAGGAACGCCGACGCGCGCCCAGAGCAAGCGCATGTAATCATATATTTCGGTCACGGTCGCAACGGTCGAGCGCGGATTCCGCGATGTCGTCTTCTGCTCGATGCTGATGGCAGGGCTCAGCCCTTCGATATGGTCAACATCGGGCTTTTGCATCAGCTCGAGGAATTGCCGCGCATAGGCCGACAGGCTCTCGACATAGCGCCGTTGTCCCTCGGCATAGATGGTGTCGAACGCCAGCGATGATTTGCCCGATCCCGACAGGCCCGTGATGACCGTCAGCGTCTCGCGCGGAATGTCGAGGCTAATGTCCTTGAGATTATGTTCGCGCGCACCGCGAACGCTTATGTGAGTCAACATCCGGTCGCTGTTCCACATCTGTTCAGTGGGCGCAAGGCGGGTTTAAGGCTGTATTTTCACCCGCCGCGCCATGATGATCTTGACTGGCTTTTCGATCATCTGCCCCTTCAATATGCCCTGACCCAAAGTCGGCGACAGCGGCACGTCATAGATTTTGCGCGCGACATCCATCCCGTCGACGACCTGCCCGAACGCGGCATAGCCGTCGCGGCTGCCGGGGTCTTCGCGCGTCGGATCCGCATCGAAATAGGGCTGGTCGGAGAGCAGGATCGTGAAGTCTCCCGTTGCGGTGCCGGGCGCGAGCCGCGCCATCGACAGCGTCCCTGCCTTGTGGAGAATACCGGTCACGGTTGTCGGCTCATGCGCGATGGGTTTTAGAACGCGCTTGGGATCACCGCGCGGCCCCGCCTGAATGATGCCGTTAGGCGGTGTGCCCCAATCGAGCCGCATAACGCGGTAGAATGTCGTGCCATCAAACCGCTTCTGATCGACATAAGCGATGAAATTGCGCGCGGTGATCGGCGCGTGCTTGGCGTCGATGTCCATCGTCATCGTGCCAAGGTCAGTCACCATTGCAATGCGGACAATATCGGGGAGCGGCGCGGGCGGCACAGGCTTAGCGCGCTTGGTGGGGGCGGCGGCGGTGAGCGCGAGGAGAGCGATAAGCGCGAATCGGATTTTCATGACTGCGAGTATGCCATGCACCGCCCAACAAAAAAGGGGCCACCTTGCGGCAGCCCCTTTCATTGGTCCTCTCCAGAACCTTATGCCCGAAACCTATTGTTAGTCGCGGTCGCCCGTAAGGAAGGCGGGGGCGAATTCAGGCGCAGGGCCGTTGTCGTCATCCGACTTGGCCGCACGACCGCCGCCGTAGCCACCTGAACCGCCATCACCGCGCGGCGGACGATCGCCGCCACCATCACGACGCGGGCCACGATCACCGCCGCCGCCGCCATCACGACGCGGACCACGATCACCACGGCCTTCGCCGTCACGACGCGGACCACGGTCGGGACGATCACCGCGCGGGCGTTCTTCGCGCGGGGGCCGCGTGTCTTCGAGTTCGGCACCGGTTTCCTGATCGACGACGCGCATCGACAGGCGAACCTTGCCGCGCGGATCGATTTCGAGAACCTTGACCTTCACGGCCTGACCTTCGCTCAGCACGTCGGTAACTTTCTCGGTCCGCTCGTTGCGGATTTCACTGACGTGAACCAGACCATCCTTGCCGCCCATGAAGTTCACGAACGCGCCGAAATCGACCATGTTGACGACTTTGCCGTCATAGACTTTGCCGACTTCAGCTTCCTCGACGATGCCCGAGATCCACTTGCGTGCGGCTTCGATCTGCGCGGGGTCGGACGAGCTGATCTTGATCAGACCTTCGTCGTCGATGTCGACCTTCGCGCCCGTCGTGGCGACGATTTCGCGGATGACCTTGCCGCCCGTGCCGATGATGTCACGGATTTTCGCCTTGTCGATTTGCATCGTTTCGATGCGCGGGGCGAATTCGGACAGTTCCGTGCGGGTTTCGCCCAGTGCCTTGGCCATTTCGCCGAGGATGTGCGTGCGACCTTCGGCCGCCTGCTTCAGCGCCTGCTTCATGATTTCTTCGGTGATGCCGGCGATCTTGATGTCCATCTGCATCGTGGTGATGCCTTGCGACGTGCCCGCAACCTTGAAATCCATGTCGCCAAGATGGTCTTCGTCGCCCAGGATGTCGCTGATAACCGCGAAGTCCTTGCCTTCAAGGATCAGACCCATTGCGATGCCCGAAACGGGGCGCTTCAGCGGCACACCGGCGTCCATCATCGACAGCGAACCGCCGCAAACTGTTGCCATCGACGACGAGCCGTTGGATTCGGTGATGTCCGATAGAACGCGGATCGTGTAAGGAAATTCTTCCTTCGATGGGAGCACAGGGTGCAGCGCGCGCCAGGCGAGCTTGCCATGGCCGACTTCACGACGCCCGGGGGCACCGAAGCGACCGACTTCACCGACCGAATAGGGCGGGAAGTTATAGTGCAGCATGAAGTTTGAATAGCTCAGGCCATTCAGGCCGTCGATCATCTGCTCGGCATCTTTCGTGCCCAAGGTGGTCGTGCAGATCGACTGCGTTTCACCGCGCGTGAACAGCGCCGATCCGTGCGTGCGCGGCAGGAAGCCGACGATGGCATCGATGGGGCGGATCTGCGTTGTGGTGCGTCCGTCAATGCGCGCACCATCCTTCAGGATCGCCGTGCGGACGATTTCGGCTTCGAGCTTCTTCATCAGCTTGCCTGCGGCCATCTGGTCCTGCGGCGTTGCATCGGCAAAGGCAGTCTTGCCCTTGGCGCGCGCTTCGTTGAGCAGGTTCGACCGCTTTGACTTGTCTGTGACCTTATAAGCCGCCGCAATATCCTTGCCGATCAGCTTCTTCAGCTTGTCCTTGGCCGCCGACAGATCAGCCTGCGGGGCCATTGCCCACGGCTCCTTGGCAGCTTGTTCGGCCAAGTTGATGATCGCCTTAATGACGGTCTGAATGCCGCGATGCGCGAACATGACCGCACCGAGCATGACGTCTTCCGAAAGCTCTTTGGCTTCGGATTCAACCATCATGACCGCGTCATGCGTGCCAGCAACAACGAGGTCGAGATCGCCAGCCGCAACCTGTTCGTCGGTCGGGTTGAGGATATATTCGCCTTCGACATAGCCGACGCGGGCAGCCGCGATGGGGCCCATGAAGGGAACGCCGCTGAGCGTGAGGGCGGCTGAGGCCGCAACCATCGCAAGCACGTCGGGTTCGTTGACGCCGTCATACGACATGACCTGGCAAATGACGTTGATTTCGTTATAGAAACCTTCGGGGAACAGCGGGCGGATCGGACGGTCGATCAAACGGCTGACCAAAGTTTCCTTTTCGGTCGCGCCGCGTTCGCGCTTGAAGAAGCCACCGGGAATGCGACCGGCGGACGAGTATTTTTCCTGATAGTGAACGGTCAGCGGGAAGAAGTCCTGGCCTTCCTTCACCGATCGTGCGGCCGTCACGGCGCAGAGCACTACGGTTTCGCCGAGCGTCGCCATCACGGCGCCATCGGCCTGGCGGGCAACGCGGCCCGTTTCGAGCTTGAGGGTTTGTCCGCCCCACTCGATTTCGACTGTTTTCATGTTGAACATTTAATTTCCTTCAGACCCGCGAGCCACATGCTGCGGGGGCCAATAAGGCAGACATCCGGTCTGCGAGCGGTGCGGGCGCTGATGGCCCTATCGCGCCCCGCTGAATTGCGGGACAGAATGATTGGGGAAACTTACCCCATTTTCGTCATTCCCGCGAAGGCGGGAATCCAACTCCAGAATTTCGACATTGGGCGTTGGGCCCCCGCCTTCGCGGGGGTGACGGGTTGGTTACTTGCGAAGCCCAAGCTTCGTGATGAGTGCGGTATACCGGCCAACGTCTTCGCGCTTCAGATAATCGAGCAGCGTGCGACGCTTGTTGACCAGCATGAGCAAACCGCGACGCGAGTGGTTGTCTTTCTTGTGCGTCTTGAAATGCTCGGTGAGGTTCAGGATGCGCGTCGTGATGATCGCGACCTGCACTTCGGGCGATCCGGTATCGTTCGCGCCCTGTGCATATTCAGCGATGACTTCGGTTTTGCGTTCAGCGGTAATCGTCATAATGTTCTTTCACGACATCGAGTTACAGATTGAAACCGCGCACGACCCGGATTTCTCCGGCGATGGCCTCGACCAGCGCGACGGGCGTTTCGCCGTCCTTAGCCAGATGGAGACCGTCGTGTGCGGCAATCCCGATCAAGACCCGCCCCTGTCGGAGCAGCCCTGCCTGATCGGGGGTGACGGGTAGAGCCGGGATGTCGTCCAGCCCCGCCATCATGGGCAGGCATATGTCTTCAAGGCGCTGCGCCTTAGACTTTTCGAAGAGGAAGTCCAGCGAAATCGCGCTGTCGAGGGTGAACGGTCCGGCCTTTGTTCGGCGAAGCATAGTAACGTGGCCGACGGTGTTCAGGGCATAGGCAATGTCGCGAGCGAGCGACCTTATATACGTTCCCTTTGAGACATGAGCAGCAAAGGTGACATCATGAACCGCACTCTCTGCGTTCTCTGCGCCTCTGCGCGAACCATTGCTGTCTGTTCGCGCAGAGGCGCAGAGAACGCAGAGAGAACGGACTGTAATGGCGCGCGTGGCCAGAACCACGGTTTCGCCTTTGCGCGCCAGATCATAGGCGCGAGCGCCGTCGATTTTGAGGGCGGAATAGGCAGGCGGGATTTGATTGATGGGGCCGGAGAACATCGGCAGCACGGCCTCGACCTGCGCCATTGTCGGTCGCACATCGCTTTCCGCAATCACCTTGCCCTCAAGATCAAGCGTGTCGGTCTCCGCGCCGAACGCGACCGTAAATTCATAAACTTTGTCGCTGTCCAGCATCCGCCCCGCAAGCTTGGTCGCTTCGCCCAGCGCGATCGGCAGTACCCCCGTCGCCAGCGGGTCGAGCGTCCCGCCATGCCCGACTTTCACCTTGGCATAGCCGCCCTCGCGCAAGGCCCGCTTGACCGCGCCCACACCCTGCGTCGACCCCATGCCGAGCGGTTTGTCGAGAATGATCCAGCCGTGCATGTTTGGATCTCTCGAAAGATGGCGATGACGGGAGTCATGCCACGACCACAAATTACTGTTTTCAAATAAAAAAACTGATAATAATTCATTATAATACCAATAAATCTACCAACATGCAAATTGGCTGGACAGCCAGGGATTGCCATCAACACGAGAACCCAATTCTTTGGAATTGCAATATTTATTCTGTCATTAAAGCGTGATGATATTACGCGGGACCATGACCTGAGTTAGCGAGATCGGCGGCGCATTCGTTGGGCGGGAATCCGTCGAGAAGCGGTGGCGGTCGCTGCGCACACGCTAAAACCTTATACGTCGCGGCCTTCGTCTATTAGATCGCGCGGACGAAGCGGCGATGTGCGCAAGTCACTGAGAAGCGCTGACAAATTCACGCATCCACAGGCCGTTGCACCAGCTGATTCCGCTGGTTGGAATTTTCGCAACATCGCCCCGCTACGGATATTTTGCGATAAAATCGACAAAGGCCTGCAGCGGGGCAGGAAGGTAGCGTCGGCTGGGGTAGTAGAGGAATGGCCCGGAAAACCATTGCCACCATGGTTCAAGTACGGGTTCCAGTGCGCCACTGTCGAGATGCGGTCGCAACCAGTCTTCGAACAGATGTATGATTCCTGTGCCCGCAAGTGCCGCGTCCACGGCAAGGTCGCTTGCGCCGCCGACGCGAACGATGAGCGGGCCCGTCGGTTCGATCTTCACTACTTCCCCGTCGTTTTCGAACTCCCAGTCGGTCATCGCGCCGCTTGGAAATCGGCCGCGCAGGCAGGCATGGTCGAGCAGATCGCGCGGATGCATGGGATGTCTCCGCGGTTCGAGATATGCCGGGGCCGCAGCCGTTGCAAAGCGCTGTCGACGCGGCCCGATGGGAACGGCGATCATGTCGAGTTCCAGACGCTCATCATATCGAATCCCCGCGTCGCAGCCCTGTGCCAGCATATCGACGAAGCTGTCTTCAGCGATCACATCGACCAGAATGTCGGGATAGGCAGCAATGAAAGCGGGCAGGATGGAGGGCAGCACGAGCCGCGCTGCGCTGATCGGCACATTGAGGCGGAGCGTGCCCGTCGGCCGGTCGCGAAAGCCGTTGACGACGTCGAGCGCTGCCTCAATCTCGGTGAAGGCCGGACCCAGCCGCTCGAGCAGGCGCGTGCCTGCCTCGGTGGGTGCCACACTGCGTGTGCTGCGGTTGAGAAGGCGCACGCCCAGACGGGCTTCGAGCCGACGGACTGCCTCACTCAAGCTCGAAGCGCTGCCATGGCTCCCGCGCGCGCCTTCGCGAAAACCGCCAGCGAGGGCCACGACGACAAAGGCGTTCAAATCCCCCAGCTCAGGTTTCATTGTGCGGTAATCCGTACGGGCCGTGCCAATCAAAGGCGCTTATCGCACACATAGCGAGCCGCTATATCGATGTCGAACCCCCGAAAGGCATTTCATAATGACCCCCACAACCACGATCGCCAGCTTCGCGCTCGGCTCGCACAATGTGAGCCGGATCGGTTACGGCGCGATGCAACTCGCTGGACCTGGCGTATTTGGCCCTCCGAAGGATTGTGCGGCGGCGATCGCTGTCCTGCGTGAGGCCGTCTCGAGCGGGGTCAACCATATCGATACCAGCGATTATTATGGCCCGCACATCACCAACCAGCTCATCCGGGAAGCGCTGCATCCCTATCCTGACGATCTGACGATTGTGACCAAGATCGGTGCGGTGCGCAGCGACGATGCCTCGTGGAATCCGGCTTTGTCTGCGTCCGATTTGAAGCGCGCGGTGCACGACAATCTCCGCAACTTGGGGCTCGATGTAATCGACGTGGTCAACCTGCGCAGCATGTTCAGTGAGGTTGGCCCGGCGGAAGGGTCGCTCGAAGAGCCCCTGACCGCATTGGCGGCGCTTCAGCAGCAAGGGCTGGTCCGCCATATAGGGCTCAGCAATGTCACCCCGACGCAGGTCGCCGACGGTCGCAAGATTGCCGAAATCGTCTGTGTGCAAAACCATTACAACCTCGCGCACCGGGCTGACGACGCGCTGATCGACGACCTTGCGCACGCAGGCATCGCCTATGTTCCATTCTTCCCGCTCGGTGGGTTCACGCCGCTCCAGTCGACTGCCCTGTCCGAAGTTGCAGCGGAAATGGGCGCGACCCCGATGCAGACGGCGCTGGCTTGGTTACTGCGGCGATCGCCGAACATCCTCTTAATCCCCGGCACGTCCTCGGTCGATCATTTGCGCGAGAATCTTGCCGCTGCATCGGTGGCGCTGTCCGCTGCGGCGATCACCACGCTCGACACGATCTCGGTCGGTTCGGGTCAATAATCGTCATCACGCCAACTCATGCCGCGATCAGTGCCTGGCTGTGTGCGCCGCCGCTAGGAACCCCTATTGAGATCCTCTCTGACGGCCATATTGCCGCGGCGAACATCCCATCACCCGTTTGAATGCGGTGCTGAACGCGCTTTCGGAGTCATAGCCAAGCGCCGACGCAATGGCGGAAATGGGTTCGCGCGAATGCAGGAGCTTCTCGCCAGCGATCATCATACGCCAGCGCGTGAGATAGTCTATCGGCGACGCCCCGACGGTCTGCTTGAAGCGTGTGGCAAAACTTGTGCGTGACATGCCCGCGCAGGCGGCCAGCGACGCCAAGGTCCAGCGCTGTGCGGGTGCGGCGTGCATGGCACTGATGGCGCTGCCCATCTGCTTGTTCGAAAGAGCGAACAGCCATCCGACGCGACCATTTCCCGCCTCCTGCATGTGCAGGCGCAGCGCCTGCACCAGCATCATCTGCGCAATATGTTCGATGACCAGGAGACCGCCGGGTTGCGGTTCGCGCAATTCGTGCATCATGCGGTCGAGCGACCAGCGCAGGCTTGCGCGGTCCGCATCTGTACGAAGATGCACGATCGGCGGGAGAACGCCCAGCAGCATCTCCGCATGAAGGCCATCGAGCGCGAAGTGCCCGCCGACGATCATGCATTCTCCGCCGCCGTTGAACGAAATCACGATACCCGGTGGCCGATCGGCAAGCACGGTACGATAATCGACACTGGGCAACGACAGGTCGCTGGTTAGGCGAAACGGTAATCCGCGTGGCAGCACAAAACAATCGCCGGTCGCCAAATGCACCGCTTCGGCAACGCCGTCCACGACGAGCCATGCGCGACCCGACACCACCGCATAGCATTTAATGCCGTCGTGCTGCGGGAAGTGGATCGAGACCTCCCCGCCCGTGTCGATGCCGCCGCAGCCATAGCTGCGGGGTTTCAGCAGCGACAAGACATCAGAAAGTGGGTCCATCAAGCGATCCTGAACGATTGCGAATATTTTATGGACTTTAGCGAATAGATCGTCCGCTCACAATCAGTTACCAGAGTGATCGACAGGCTGCGCGGCCGCTCGACTGTAAAAACAATTTGAAGGACAAGTTAGATGCGTGTGTTCGTTACCGGTGCGACGGGTTGGGTCGGCTCGAAGGTCGTCGAAGATCTTATCGATGCAGGCCATCAGGTTGTCGGGCTTGCGCGATCCGATGCTGGTGCGGATTCGCTAGCGGCTATCGGTGCCACGGTGCGTCGCGGTTCGATCGAGAACCTTGATAGTCTACGCAGCGGTGCAGCGGACGCGGACGCAGTCATCCATACCGCGTTTAACCACGATTTTTCGAAGTTCGCGGAAAACAGCTTGGCAGACCACCGTGCGATCGAGGCTCTTGGCGCTGAACTCGAGGGTTCCGAACGTCCGCTGCTCGTCACAGCCGGCGTCGCGCTGCTGGTAGCGGGCCGTCTTGCAACCGAAGATGATGCGCCACCACCCATTTCCGCGGCCTACCCCCGCGCGTCCGAAGCAGCGGCGGCAGCAGTCGCAGCGCGCGGAGCCCGCGTGTCGGTGGTCCGCCTGCCCCCGTCCGTCCACGGTAGCGGCGATCATGGCTTTGTCCGGACGCTTATCGACATCGCACGGGCAACCGGCGTCTCGGCCTATGTCGGCGACGGATCAAACCGCTGGCCCGCCGTTCACCGGCTCGACGCGGCACGCGTGTACCGGCTCGCTCTCGAGCACGGCGCGCACCTGCCGCGTTATCACGCCGTTGCCGAAGAAGGCATTCCGTTCAAGGATATCGCCGAGGTCATCGGCCGCCGCCTGAACGTTCCAGTGGTCGCCAAATCGCCCGAAGAAGCGGCCGGTCATTTCGGCTGGTTCGCCCTGTTCGCGACGATGGACGTACCCGCAACCAGCGCGCAAACCCGCACACTACTGGGCTGGGCACCCGAACGGCGCGGGCTGCTCGCCGATATCGACCAGCCCGCCTATTTCGAATGACGAAGGCTGGATCGGCGCTACGGGGCGGAAACACTCATGGCCATCCGCGCATTGCTGCCGCCGCTATTCGCAGCAGCTTTTCGCGGGGCGCACCGTCCCGGGCAAGCGTCGACATGCCCTGGATGACTGCCATCACATGACCTGCCAATGCATCCGCGTCGGTTCCGCCGGGCAGCACGCCCTTCTGGATATCGAGGGCCACGCGATCCTTCAGGCGTTTTTCGATACTTCGTCGGATCGCAGCCAGTTCATGCTGCACCTCAGCAGCAGCAGTCGAGCAGCTAATTGCGGATGTGGCCAACAGGCAGCCGGGGGGCGTATCCGACCCGGTGAAACCGATGGCTGAGGTGTTCAGCAGGTCGGCAGCGGCTTCGCGTGCGGACACAGCGCTGTCGATGATCGTCGCAGACGTCACCGGCCCCGAGAGATACCGACCGACCGCTTCCAGAAACAGCCGCTTCTTGTCACCAAAGGCGGTATAAATGCTTGGCGCGCTGACGCCCATCGCCGCCGTCAGATCGCTGAGCGACGTTGCTTCGTAACCATGCTGCCAGAACAGGAGCATTGCCTGATGCAGCGCTTCGTCGCGATTAAACGACAGTGGCCGCCCTGTTCTGGGCTTTGAGCCAACTATTTCCATAGCAGTCATTATGAAACAGTTGACGCCGGTTATCAAGGTACATTAGAAGTTTCGTATCGATCAATAGGAAACTCGCGATGTCACTTCAAAATTATCGCACGCTAGGACGCTCGGGCCTCGTTGTCAGTCCGCTCGCCTTGGGCACCATGACCTTCGGGACAGCACGTTGGGGATCGGGTGAGGAGGGTTCACGCGACATCTTCAACGCCTATGTCGATGCCGGCGGCAATTTTGCCGATACGGCCGATGTGTATTCGGGCGGCCGCAGCGAAGAGATGCTCGGCAGCTTCATCGCGGAGCGCGGCCTGCGCGACCAAATCGTCGTGGCGACAAAGGCCGGGTTTGCCACGGGACGCAGCATGCTGGCAGGGGGCAATGGCGCCAAGCACATCCATGCCTCGCTCGAGAAGTCCCTGCGGCGGCTTCAGACCAACTATGTAGACCTGTTCTGGCTACACGTCTGGGATTCGGTCACGCCCGCCGAAGAACTTCTTGAAACCATGGCGTCACTCGTCCGGTCGGGAAAAATCCGATACTGGGGCCTATCGAATGCACCGGCCTGGTACATCGCGCAATTGGCGACACTCGCAGCCGTCCGGGGCAAGCCGGCACCGATCGCGCTCCAGTATTTCTATTCGCTGGCGAACCGCGACATTGAGGACGAGCATGTTCCTCTTGCCGCTGAGTTTGGAATGGGAATCATGCCGTGGAGTCCTCTTGCCTATGGTCTGCTTACCGGCAAATACGACAGGGAAACAGTTGAAGCGACCGGCCCCCGGGCCGGTGGCCTGCCGCGCGAAGCTGCAACCAACGGCGAAAAGCGCCATGCGGACGACAAGCGCCTGGACGGCGCAAATCCCTTCGGTGACACGCTGTTTACCGAGCGTAACTGGGCGATCGTCGACGTCTTGCGCCGCGTGGCCACCGAGGCCGGTGAGACACCAGCGCGTATGGCGCTTGCGTGGGTGGTCGATCAGCCGGGGATCGCATCGACGCTGATGGGTGTTAGTCGCGCAGCGCAGGTGATCGACAACGTCGCAGCACTCGAGATCACCCTATCAGAGGAGCACCGTGCCGCCCTTGAAGCGGTCAGCAAATGCGAGCAACGCATACTCTACAGCTTGTTTACTCCTGCCATGCGGCAACATGCCGTATTTGGCGGACAACAGGTTCGTCCGTGGCGGTGACGTATAGCCTGGCTGTTCGACGCCTAGCGACGCCGGCATTTCAGCACATGATCGACCAGCGCCCGCAACTTGGGCGACAAGTTGCGCCGGCTGGGATAAAACAGGAAAAATCCCGGCAAGGACGGACAAAAAGGCTCAAGGACCGCGCACAGTTCTCCGCTGCGCAGCCAAGGCGTGAAAGTGTCTTCCATCCCGATGGTCAGGCCTGCCCCTGCAAGTGCCATTCTGACCATCAAGGTCATGTCGTTCGTCGTCACTTCGGGCTGAACCGCGACATCAAACTCGCGACCATTCTCCGTGAACTCCCAGCGGTAAGGCGCAACATCTGTAGAGGGACGCCAACCGATGCACTGGTGTCCCGTCACTTCGCGCGGATGGAGCGGCGTTCCCGCCACAGCCAGATAAGCCGGTGCGGCAACGATGATCTGGCGCTGGTCGGCACCGATGGGTACCGCGATCATGTCGCGTTCGATCACCTCGCCAAGCCTCACGCCCGCATCGAAACCACTCGATACAATATCGAGCGCCTTGTCGGTCACGAAGATATCAAGGCCCACCCCTGGATATGCGGCGCGAAACGATGCCAGCAATTCCCCCGACAGGAAGCTTTCGGCAATGGATGACACCGCAAGGCGAAGTGAGCCTGTTGGTCTCCCCTCACGGTCCGAAGCGGTTTGGACTGCCGCTTCAATCTCGGCCAGGGCAGGGGCAATCCGGTCCAGCAAAGCCTCGCCGGCTTCCGTCAAGGCCACACTGCGCGTTGTCCTGTGCAGAATGGCGATGCCGAGCGCGTCCTCTACCTTGCGCACCGCCTGACTCGTCGCCGAGCGGGTAACACCGAGTTGGTCTGCCGCTGCGCGGAAACTTCCTGCGCGCGAGACAGCCACCAGCGTGGCGAGAGCATTTAAGTCGATAGGCATTGTCCAGCATTGCTTAACAGCTTACGCCATATTGATGCAATAGTCGTACATCTTTCACGCGCCTAAATGGACTGAACGAGGAAAGGTGCAAATCATGGACAAGATCGTACTCATTACCGGCGCGAGCAGTGGTATCGGCGCTGCGACCGCCCGGATCCTGGCGAAGGCGGGCATGACCGTCATCCTTGGTGCCCGCAGGACGGATCGGCTTGAGCGTCTGGCGGCTGAGATTGCGGCCTCCGGTGGCACTGCGCGGGTCGCTCGCCTCGATGTCACAGATCGGCACGACATGGCCGCCTTTACCAGAGGCGCGCTCGATGCGTTCGGGCGCATTGATGTTTTAATCAACAACGCCGGCGTCATGCCGCTCTCGCCCATGGCCTCTTTGAAAGTCGACGAGTGGGACCGCATGGTCGATGTCAACATCAAGGGTGTCTTGTGGGGCATCGCGGCAGTGCTTCCGGCGATGAACGCGCAAGGGTCCGGTCATATCGTCAATATTGCTTCAATCGGTGGCCTGCAGGTCTCGCCCACCGCCGCCGTCTATTGCGCCACCAAGTTCGCAGTCCGCGCGATCTCGGATGGGCTTCGTCAGGAAAACGATCGCATCCGCGTGACATGCGTATGTCCTGGTGTCGTCGAGTCTGAACTGGCCGACAGTATTTCGGACGACACCGCGCGACGTGAGATGGCGAGTTTCCGGGCGGTGGCCCTGCAGCCCGAGGCGATCGGCCGCGCCATTCTTCATGCCATTCGACAGCCCGATGACGTCGATACGACAGAGATCGTGGTGCGTCCGGTCGGAAACCCAGCTTGAGGGCCGTTCATCTCGCGGTTGGGCGCGGCTAATTACTTCAACGCTGTTTGTTGTGGATTGTGTGGTTTGGCTCTGAATTGCCCGAACGAACGTTTGCACCACATCGCAAGCCGTCGATCAACAGGTCCAACATGCGTTGTGAATGTGCAGCACCATCATCGCCACTGGCTACCGACAGGTTGCCGATGGCACGAAGCAGGTCATAGGGCTCGACACCAGGACGCAACTTACCCACTGCAACCGCTGCATCGAGCAATGTTGTGAGGGCAGGCTCGAAGCTGGCCCGGAAATAGTCGGGCAGCGTGTCAAAAGCCGGATCGCCCGAATGCAGCGCGGCGGCCAGACCCTTCTTGGTCGCCAGAAAGCTGGCGTAGCGCTTCAGCCAGCGCGCGACCGCATCGCCCGGCGCGTATTTTGCCGCCAGTAATGCGGCCTCCGCCGCGCAGGCATCCACTTCGCGGCGAAAGACGCCTGCCACTAGATCGGATCGCTTTGGGAAGCGCCGATAAAGGGTGCCCATACCCACACCGGCTTTGGCAGCGATCGCTCTGACAGGAGCATCCACCCCCAGCCTTTTGAAGACCTCGGTTGCCGCTTCAAGCACGGCATCCTCGTTGCGCTGGGCATCTGCGCGCACGCGGCGTTCAGGACAATTGGTACCGGACGGCATTTCTTCCCCCTTATTCCCAACGTTGCTTACTGCGGCGAACATTAATCCGCTTGTCATGATTCCATCTTGATAAGCGGAGCAACGCTCCGTATATCACAGTAACCGGAGCAGCGCTCCGATATGGCTTGATAAGTAAGTCAGCCTCGTTTTGCCATAAAAAAGGTATGCTTCATGAACAACCTCATCGACCTAGCGCGTCACATCCCGACCAGCGAAGCTGTCATGACGATTTCCGTCAGTCCAGTTGTGCTGCCCGCACCCGAACGGGGCCTGCCTCTCGAAATGCGTATCACCGCGCCTGCGACCGGCAGCGACCTGCCCGTCATCCTGTTATCGCATGGGCACGGCCCCTCGCTCTACATTCCCTCGAAAGACGGCTACGCCCCGCTCGTGAACTTCTATGCGGAACAAGGTTTCGCCGTAATCCAGCCGACCCACGCGAGTTCCAAGGTAGCCGGGTTCGCCCCCGATGCTCCCGGCGCGCCGCTGTTCTGGCGCGCGCGTGTCGAGGAGATGAAGCTTATCCTCGACCAGCTCGACGCGATCAAGGCGATGGTCCCCGCAATCGCCGGCCGCCTCGACCATGACAGGATCGCCGCTGTCGGGCATTCGATGGGCGCGCAAACCGTCGGCATGTTGCTCGGCGCCCGACTGACCGATCCCAAGGACCACAACGCGCGCGACGTGAATTTGATCGAGCCGCGCATCAAGGCAGGGGTGCTTATGGCGCCGGCGGGTAATGGTGGCGACGACCTCAGCATATTCGCGGCTGAGAATTATTCTGCGTTGAATCCGGACTTCTCGCACATGACGACCAAAACATTGGTGGTGTTTGGCGATGAGGACGTGAACCCGCATTTGACCGTGCGCGGGGCCGACTGGCACACCGACCCCTACAATTTTGGCCCGGGCGCTGACTCCTTGTTGACCTTGTTCGGGGCAAAGCACGGGCTGGGCGGAGTCGCTGGATACGACGCTAGGGAAACCGATGACGAGAACCCGGATCGTTTGGCAATCACCCAGCGCATGACGTGCGCCTATCTCCGCTCTGCGCTGTATGCGGGCGATCCGAGCTGGACGGCAGCATGCAAAGCCATGCGTGATCATGGCGCCAGCCTCGGCCGCGTCGATTGTAAATAGGGCGTGTACACGGCCGCACGCCCAATTCGCTAAAACGGGAATCAATGAGGCGAAGGGCCGAGTGGCTTTAGAGCTACCGTGACCCAATTCACGTTTGCAGACTCGTCCCCAAACCATCGGGGTCAAACTCTATGCTGCAGCGGGCACAGCAAGCGCTTGCGTCCGTTGCATTTAGGCACCGAAAGCCGCTGTGAACGACAACATGCAGCGACATCGGGTAAAGATTGTCTGTCTGTCGGCGCTTCTCGTTCGGTTACATTTTGCCCAGAATTTCGAGATCCGATTTCAAGATCGTCATCGCAGTTTCGAGCCTGTCCCGGTAAACCGGCAGCAGTTGGTCGATCACGGCAGAGCGAGCCTTCTCGCTCACAGGAAACAACACATAGATCCATTCGATACTGGTGGTTTCGTTCCCGTTGTCGCTAAATTCCCAAGTCCCTTCGATTCGGTCGACGACGCCCTTCATCGCGGGCGAGGTAAAGTTCTCGATGAGCATGATTGAATGTTAATCACGCTCAAAATATCGGTTTGCCCGGCGGGCTTGTTATCAGCGGCATGTGAGCCTTAACGCGCCACAAGTCACGTTACCGGTTCGTAATGTTGCGAATGGTGAGCAGGTGCAGGCCGTCAGCGCCTTGGTGATGCCAACGCGGCAACGCTGGCGTTAGCGATCAAAGATGCGAAACATCCAGTTTGTCGATTTAACGCAGACAACATTTACACGAGCATCAACGGAACGCTTGAGCAATCGTCAGGTTCAGTGAAGGCGTCAGTTCTGGGGATCGACTGGTGATCCGAAGGCTTGCCTTAACTCAGTGGCTCGATTGTTAGTCCTCGCGAGCAAAAACAGGATATTGGCATGAATGAAGATGATGAGCGCTGGATGCGGGAGGCCATCGCACTGGCTCAGACCAAAGGTACGCACCCGTCCGATACGCCAATCGCGGCCATCATCGTGCGCGATGGCGAAAGACTGGCGGCTGAGACAAACCGAACGGCTGAAGATCATGATGCGACTGCGCATGCCGAAATTTGTGCATTGCGCACCGCGGGCGCGTATGTTGGTGATATGGAGCTACGCGGGGCAACGCTGTACTCGACGCTGCAGCCGTGTGGCATGTGCACGATGGCAAGTATTTGGGCAAAGGTTGGCCGCATTGTTTATGGCGCAGGGCGCAATGATGTGCACCGGATGTATTTCGAGGATCGTAACCTCGATACCGTCGACTTTATTCGCGATGCCTATCGGGATGATCTGAGCATCGACGGTGGATTCCTGTCGCAAGACTGTGCGGCGCTTTACTACCGGCCCGACGATAATGTGCCTGAGGAGGAGCAGGGAAATATTTAGCTTTGTCGCTGGCATGGTAGCAATTTGAGCGCTGCCGGACCGAGCCGCATCGCCGATAATTCCGTTCAAAAAATCGGAACAAGCCGCGGCCGCGCTGGTTTTCCGGCGATGAAAAATCCAAACCTCTTCGACCAGAGCCACCCGCTTAGCGAACAGTTTCGTCAGTTCGTCCAAGCTGCGGATTTTCCCTGCGTTGGCGCCAAAGCCGCGCTGGCGCGCCAACAAATGGATTTTGTCATTTGTCGACAAATCACGTCAGCGTGGGATGACCTGCGGATTCTGCCTGCCTTGCTCGAAGTCATCAATCGTTATCGTGCCGATCGAACATTGTTCAGAACATTTGTCGTGTTGTTCGAGGAAGATGAGCAACTCAGCGAAGAAGCATTTGAGCAGCATTTATGGGAACGTATTCAGTCGCTTTCCGACAAGGATGATTGGCTCGGGTTTCAACCCGACCCAGCTGTTGATAGCCACCCTGATAGCCCTCATTTCGGGTTGAGTTTTGGTGGCGAAGCATTTTTCATCGTCGGTCTGCATCCGGGCGCCAGTCGCCCAGCCCGTCAGTTTTCGCGGCCTGCCATGGTTTTCAACCTGCACGATCAGTTCGAAGTGCTTCGCAACGAGAATAAATATGAACGGATGCGCGAAATCATCATCGACCGCGATGTTGCGGCCAATGGCGACGCGAACCCGATGCTCGCACGGCACGGAACATTGTCCGAAGCCCGCCAGTATAGCGGGCGCGCAGTGACAGGCGATTGGGAATGCCCTTACCGCCGGTGAGCAGCGTGACTAGCGGGGGCACGGTCGCGCCGCGCACTGGCATCGCCTTCGAGCTTAAAGCGGGGCAGCGGCTCGCCGTCATTGATCCCACAGGGGGCCAGGTGGCGGATCTTTTGGCGTTCAATCGCAGCGACGTTCGTGAAGTCATTTCGTCGGGGCGCACGCTTGATTATGCGAGCCGCATTTATCTCACGACCGGCGACCCGCTTTATTCGAACCGCAGCAACATTATGCTGACGATAGAAAATGATGACGTCGGTCGGCATGATTTCCTCCTGACTCCCTGTTCCGAAGCAACATTCAGAATTCTCTATGGCGACCCCGCGCCGCATCGCGGGTGCTTTGGCAATTTTGAGTCCGCCTTGGCACCTTGGGAAATCACTCCTGACATGCTGCCAGTGGCCTTTAACTGCTTCATGAACGTCCCCGTGAACGGCGAGACCGGCATGTTTACGGTGGAGCCGCCGCTCAGCAAGGCCGGCGACCGTATAGTTTTTCGCGCCGAGATGGACTTAGTGATCGGACTGACGGCGTGTTCAGCGCCGCTGTCCAACGGCGGCACCTTCAAGCCAATCGATTACGAAATAATATGAAGGACCAGCTTTGCTACGTCGATGATCAAGGTCCGGGTATTGTCCGCAAATCCTATGTCCATCCCACCGTCATTAAATTGTTGGAAGCGCCGAAACAAATTGAAAAGCTCAAGAAAACAGTGCCGCGCGACCCCGAGTATCAGCAGCACCGAACGTGCGCTGCTCAAAATGGTTGGGCCAACGCT